>JAQVME010000051.1 GCA_028703745.1 Clostridia bacterium | reverse complement strand
TGAGACCGTATTTCATAATTCCACCGAAGCTTTATATGAAAAGTGACATGTCCGATTCCTCGGCGTGTCCCTACATGGCGGCAACTCCTCCTGCCTTAACTCCGTCGATAAGCTCCTCCATTTTTATTCCCATAATATCCATACTCATAGTGCAAGCTACTATTTCTACGCCGCTTTCCATTGCGGACTTTACGAGGTCCTCAAGGCTGTTTACGTTCTTTTTCTTCATAATATAACGGATAAGCTTGCCGCCCATACCGCCCATATTCATTCTGGACAGCCCCAGCTTCTTGCTGCCTCGGGGCATCATCTTGCCGAACATTCTGCTCATAAAGTCCTTTTTGACACTTACACGCTCAGATTTGCGAAGGATATTCAACCCCCAGAAGGTAAAGAACATACTTACCTTGCGCCCCATTGCCGCGGCGCCGTTTGCTATGATGAAAGAAGCAATGGCTTTATCAAGGTCACCGGAAAAAACTATTATGTTCTTGCCGTCGCCGCTGACTCTCGCGCATTGCGAAGTTCCGCCCTTTATTATGGTCGCTGTCGTAACACCCTTTTCTGATGTGATGCCCACAAAAGTGTTGCCCGTTCTTCTGCACCACGCCTCGACGTCGGCGCCGAATGCGGGATCGGTTGTAATTATTTCGATAGTGTCTCCGTCGTTGGCGGATTTTACGGCGGCAGATAATTTCATTATCGGACCGGGGCATTGCAAGCCACAGGCGTCAAGCTTTATTGAGGCTGTTATGGCATTCTTAATCGGCCGCATTGTTTCGCTATTCATTGTAGTGTTGGTCATTTTTATGGTGTCACCCTTCTTGATGCTTTGATAAAGTCTGTATCCTCCCGAAAGATTGTAACAGTCATAGCCATTCGCTTGTAATATTCTGACGGCAATATAGCTGCGAAGACCCGTTTGGCAAGTTACGTACAATTTTTTGTTTTTGTCCAGCTTATCTAGGTTTTGCCGCAGCTCGTCAAGCGGTATATTGATAAAATCCTCTATCTGTCCGTTTTCGAATTCTTCCGAGGTTCTTACATCCAATAGCGTCACCTCGCCCCTAGGCAGAGCGTCCAGCTCATCCCAATGGATAACCTTGACCTTGCCGGTAAGGATGTTCTCAGCCACGAATCCAGCCATATTCACCGGATCCTTTGCAGAAGAATAAGGCGGCGCGTACGCTAACTCGAGTTTTGTGAGATCATATACCGTCATACCCGCTCTGATAGCCGTTGCCAGCACGTCAATCCTCTTGTCTACGCCGTCGTAGCCCACGATCTGCGCGCCTAGCAGCTTGCCTTCTTTCGGTTCAAACAATATCTTAATCGACATATTTAACGCGCCGGGATAATACGAAGCGTGCGATACAGAATAGGTATAAGATTTCATATACGGAAGATTGAGCGCCCTGGCTCTGTTCTCCGTTATACCCGTCATTGCGACGGTAAGGTCGAAAGCCTTGAGAATGCCCGTGCCTTGAGTTCCCTCATAAATGCTGTTTATACCGCAAATGTTGTCTGCGGCAATTCTTCCTTGCTTGTTCGCCGGTCCGGCAAGCGGCACGACGAATCTCTGTCCGGTACAAAAATCGAGCACCTCTGTGACGTCGCCCACGGCATAAATATTTTCGTCCGAAGTAAGCATTTTGTCGTTGACAATGACGGCTCCCCTCTTATTTACGGCAAGCCCGGCTTCTTTTGCCAGCTTGCCCTCGGGAACAACGCCAACAGCCATGACTACCATGTCGGCAATAAGTTCGCCCTCGCCCAAAACTATCTTTAGCCGGTCGCCTTCGTCTGTTATTTCTTTTACGCCGTCGTTGAGGATTAATTCGACGCCCTTCTGCCTGATGTGGTTGTGAACATCGCAAGCCAAATCATAATCAAGCGTAGCAATGACATGGTTTGCAAACTCCACAATAGTGACTTCTATGCCTGCCTCATAAAGATTTTCCGCCATTTCTATGCCTATATAGCCTCCGCCGACGACAACAACTTTGCGGGGCGAAGCGCTGTCGATGAAATCCTTAACCCTATATGTGTCGGGAATGTTGCGTATGCTAAAAACCTTTTTGTTGTCAAGCCCCTTTATCGGAGGCTTGGTGGGTTCGGCTCCCGGAGACAAAATGAGCTTATCGTAGCTCTCTTCATAGGTTCTCCCCGTGCGAATGTCTTTTACGCCGACGGTTTTGCGCGCCTTGTCAATGGATACCACCTCGCTGAATACTCTTACGTCAACGTTGAATCTCTTATTAAAGCTTTCGGGGGTTTGAAGCGTAAGATTTTGCTTATCTTTTATGGCGCCGCCGACATAATACGGCAGACCACAGTTGGCAAAGGAAATGTATTCTCCCCTTTCAAACATAATTATTTCGGCTGTTTCGTCCAGCCTTCTCAGCCTTGCCGCTGCGCTGGCGCCTCCGGCTACTCCTCCAATAATTATTACTTTCGTCATATAACCTCCTTTGTATTTATTAATGAATTGTTTATTTAAGCAGCTTGTGTAAGTTCAACTATTATTTTTGCTATACTAAAGCTCAAGTTCTTATAATCGTTCAAATCCTGCTTGTCGGAGAAAGTCTCCGCGTCGAGGATTTTTAGCTGTTCGAGGGTCTCGAACGTGATATGGAAATACACGCTTATCTGCGCATTTTGCGAAGTACTTGACGGGGCAAGCTCGCTTACCGCAGCAAAAACTTGCGTAGTCGCAAGCCTTGTTCGCAGCGCTCCGGCTCCTTGTATCTCCTGACCTTCTCCGTCTTTTACCACGCTGCCAAAAGTCAAAACGTCCTTCAAACCTTCGTCTGTTCCGTCAAAGTATACCTCGAGGTCGCCGGCTACACCACCGATATTTGTGACGTCCAGTCTGTAGCTGTACACGTCTCCCGGTTTCATATCTGTTATGACCAGTTGCTGAACGGGCGTATATACGTTTGCTCCGCCAACAATATCAAGCTCCCCGTCAAGGTCAAAATCTGCCGCTTTGAACAAAGCGCCGCTGACTTCAACCGTGCCCGCCGTGAAGATGATATTATTGATATATTTTTCGGTCGGCGTGAACCACGCCGCCGCGGCTGTCGTTAGTACCCCCAGCGAGAGTAAAAGCATAACTAAAGAATATACTATCTTCTTTCTCACGGCTGCACCTCTATATATAGAATGCGGTAGACCTGATGTGTCCCCACGGTAGTTGACGCGTATATCTCATATGTCGCGGCAGAGCTTGCGTGGGTCACCTGTGCAAGACCGTCTGCTGTTTGGGTACTCACGGAGGACAAATTGGAAAAATCCCAGGTGATAACGTAAAAGTCCGCCGAGGTATAATATATCCATATAGGTACCGTAAATTCGCTTTGCGAATAGCTATAGTAGAACATCGATTCAAGTATTGCCGCAGCCGCTGCCTCGTCGGGGTGATAGGCAAACTGCACTGCCGTACCATTATAATCATTATAAACCTTTATTGATTTGTTGTCCATAAATATATAAATCGAGGTATTATACCTGCCTTTAGCTCCGTAATAGTCATCAATCGTAGGATATGTTTCGTTGTATAAATATACCTCCTTGAGAGAGGTCATATCCAACAGCCCTTTGAAAATCCTTATGGGGTTGTTCTGGATATAGAGGTATTGAATCATAGGGAACGAGGTCAAAGCATCAATTGAGCCAATTTGATTGGCGTCGGCGCGGAAGGTTGTAACAGAATTGGGAATAAAGAGAGCTGTCAGCGAGGTCAGTCCGTTATTGCCTATATCCAGTTCCGCAAGCTTATTCAGCCCCTCGAACATACCCAAGTCAACATCGGCGAGTCCGCAGTCGCGCATACTGAGTGAAGTAATTTCCCCGTTGGTTTTCACGAACACCATATCCGCAGTTGAGAAGCCTCTGCCGTCGAAATTGTATTCAAAAGTCGAAGTAAAGAAATCTATACCCTTATAGCTTGCCACCACGTTATTAGTATGTTCGGAAATGACAAAGCAATCCATGGGCGCCTCTGCCTCTTCACGTGAAAGTACGCCGTCTTCGTCGTCATCGTAAAACGATAGCGCGGCGGCGTAAAAGCTGTTGTCCTGAATGCCCTCTGCGTTATTGTTTATTATTCCGGGCAGCGTGAAATACGATAAGTAAGTCCTTTCGGCGCCCTCGAATAAATATTCTACGGTGATGAGCGTGTCGGAAACGGGAACGTTCGCCATAACAAAATGGAACAGCGTGTTATCCGCATCGGCTACAAATCCTATAGCGCCCGCAGGCGCTCCGGGCGCGCTATATTCGACTCCAAAGCCAAAAAATTCCGAAGGCATAGTAAAATCCTTGAATGTGGCGCCGCCTGTTTTCTCGGCGAGTTTCTCGTCTAAAAGATAATAGATATAGGCGTAACGGTCAAAGCCGTGCTCTCCGTCAAGACCTGACGCGTCTACGTAGAATATCCTTACGTCGGTCTCTACATATATTGGTGAATTTGTTATGAAGGTAAAGCCCATTCTTATATATATGACGTCGGATGTTTCAGGCAGGGCATCGACAACGATTTTGTCATAGCCGGTTTCTGCATCGTGAACAACGCTGTAATTGTTGTTGTTGTTTATAAAGGTATAATTCGGCGTTTGTTTGACACCGTAAGGCGAAAGCTCACTAAATAAGGGAAGATTAATATAGGATTGGGCGTTTGTAACAAAGTATATATCGAACGCCTTGACCATCCTGTCGGTTATGTCAAGATTGTTTTCGACGACGATATTCACTGTATAAGAAAGAGTACGCGTCAGTTCGTCGGCGTTTTTGATTTCGACATAGAGCGTTATGGTACGCGTTTCAGAGCCTTTTTCTATAATCCAACCGTCGCGCAAATCTTCTGCGTTCACCGTCGAATAACTATATTGTAGCCCGTAATAAGCGTTTTTCCTCGGCAGTTCGGCGCTGTGATAAAAATATATCGACTGAGTGCCGTACATATATTGCTCAAAAAAGGCGTCAAGCTCCGCCTCGCCGTAATCCAGCGCATCGTCAGAAGGAGGGATGACCGTCAATGCGAAGGTACGCGACGTGCTTTGCAAAAAAGCCTGATGCGACAGCGTAAGCGTAAGCGAAACCGCCTCCGCAAGAACCGGAGGTGTCACAAGAATGCCGTTATGGTTAACCAAAGCGGGCTTATCGCTAACCCAATTGAAGTTTACGCCGCTGTTATAATAGTTCTTTATAAGAGGTATATTCGTATTGTAATAATCGTCGAATGAACTCTCAACATATTCGAATATACGCTGTGCAAGCATTGCTTCATCCTGTGAAAGCACTGTTCTTTGCGCCAGTGTGAACGTCACCGTATTATCGTCAATAAGCGCGTTGGGAGTTTCGTAAACGACCTCACCTCCGCTGATAACGCCGCTTCTCACCACCAAGGCGCCGTGGTAATAATGCTTAAATACAAGTGAGTAGCCGTTCAGCTTCAGTTCGCAGCCGTTCAAATCAAGACTGATATCCCTGTTTATTGTCAAATCACCTTCAAGTTCAACGTCCTCTGTCAGTTTTAGGCTCTGCCTTCTCCCTGAATGTTCTCCCCCCGCAATGTCAGAAACCGGCAAAGCGGAATTGGAGTATTTGTCAAAGGCGTGCTGCCTTAACGCGTATTCTGTGTCAATAAGTACGATCTGCTGCTCGCTGCCGGCAGTAATAACCGTTTCTATAGGTGCGGCAAATTCCGCAGTAAACCAAGCGAAAACCGCCGTAGACGCAGCCGCCACGATAAGCAAAATTATCATTAAGCTCAATACTATGATTCTTTTCATTCTGCGTACCTTACTATAAATAGTTTTTCGTAGCTGCCGTTGTCATAGTCTATTCTGGCTATCAGCGGAAAGTCAGTATCGTAATGGCTGTTGCTTACGTAGGCCTTGTCTCCGATTATTGTAACATTTTGAGAAAGGCTTTGCCAGCTGACGGTATAATCATCCTTTCCCCAGAACCCGCATGTTTGCGGAAGGTTTATGATGTTATTGACGTTATGGACACGATAGAAGCTTCCCGTTTGCAAAGCAATGTCAAGCTGGTCAAGAACTATCGAGGCATATTTTTCATTAGCCGCGCTTACGTGAACGTTGTTGTCACCCATTACAGAAGCGTTGTCAGAAAACTCGTTGTACATTCTGGCAAAGGCCCATGCTATCCTGTTATACATTGCGTATCTTACCGTTGACCTTGAGTAATGGTTTATATTTGATATTGAAGTTATGGAGGCATTGTCCATTAAAAATCCATAATTCGTCACGCCGCTGGAACTTAAGTTAAGTGAGGTCAACTCCTTCAGGTTGTCGAGGAAAGAGACGTCGTGAATGGTTAGCTGATTGTTGTTTATGGTAAGCGATTTCAGCGTCTCAAGCTGCGCCAACGGGCTAAAATCGTAGGTATAGCCTCTGCCGATAGTCAAGGTGTCAACGCTTATGATATATTCAATGCCTTGAAGACTGCTGATATAAGGAAGGGAGTCGTTGAAAGCAAGCGTGTTTGCGGTTGGCTGGTCTAACGTCAGCTCTGCTGCGCTAAGCTGCGTGTTGCCGTCGGTATTCAGGTATTTGAAGAAATAATACCTCAAAACGGGATCGGGCATTACCGTCTCGATATCGACATAAGCATTTATAAAGCGTGACCATATCTGCCCTTGAGTTCTGTCATACAGGTTATTCATATCGGGCACCTTCGACGTAACCAGCTGGAAGGCTTCGGTATAAGTATTCCGTTGCTGACCTTCAAAATATGTCGCCGTGGCGTTAAGCGTAATTACGGCGTCTGCCGAAGGTTGAATTATTAAAGTGCTTCCCGTCACACTGTACGCCGATACGCCGTCAGGCACCGCCCAAACTAAGTCGTATTGTTTGTCATAGCCGGGTATCTTGAATGTCGTAGGCAAGTCATGTTCGGTTACACCGTCCGCCGCATATTGCGGCTCTGTCTCGACAAGCTGCTGCAATATAACATTCAATCCGTTTATGCTCGAAAGAGGCACGGCATTGTAGCTGTCGGCTATCAGCTTGCTTATCTTGTGATTGTTGTTATTTGCGTAGGTTCTGTAATTGTCTATCCAAAGCGTAGTAAGTGTTTTGTAAAGACTCTGCAACCCCGAATAATCTCCTATTTTCATGGAATTGAGATTTATTCTCGTCAGCGATGTCAGTTCGCTGAAATATTCAGTCTGGCTGTCGTCAAGGCTGTGACATTCGCGCAAATCTATGTACGTTATTTTGCTGCCCAAAGAAACGTAGCCCGCTCCGCCGGAAAATCCTAGGTTGCTAATGTCCTTCAAAAATACGTTGCGGTAAAGCGTAAGCTCGTACAGAGTGCCTGCGGGCGCCGGCAATATATACAGTTGAGGCAGGCTGACAATGCGGTTGCCTGTTAATATCCAACGCTGCAACCTCGGGAATAAGTCCATGCCTGTGATATCGCCGATGCCTTTATTTGAGGCGTCGAAATAGTTTACGGAAGTGTTCCTTTCCGAAAGTGAAATTACACCGAAAGGCGTCTTATCAAAACGGTAAAACAAGAAATTTCGAAGATTGGTATCGGGAATGACTTCAGCCGCCGATACCGCGTACACCTTTTGGGCGTCGTCGACATTATCGATAACCAGCTCGGCATCTAGCGCGGCATATCTGCCCGTCCTCTCGGCGTGCGTGATTTGTACGGCAAGCTGGCTGTCCTCCAGATTCAAATCTATATCAATGCCTATGCTCACCAGCTTGGATACCGCAAGCGTTGTACCGCTCAGGTAAGTGTACACCCTTACTTTGAGCTTCCTGTTGGTGAAGCTTACTTCATCGTTTATTGCCTCTACGATACCCGCGGGAGTTATAGAA
>JAQVME010000050.1 GCA_028703745.1 Clostridia bacterium | reverse complement strand
CAGAGCGCACGCCTCTACGGCGGGTATTGCAGAGTACGGACTTTGCGAGGTTGCCGTGGCAGGCTTCCTAATCAAAAAGGAGCTTGAGATTATGGGCGGCGCGCTGGAGAACCCGGCAAGACCTTTCATCGCTATTCTAGGCGGAGCTAAGGTTTCGGACAAGATAGGCGTTATCAACAACCTCCTTGACAAGGTGGACGGGCTTATTATCGGCGGCGCTATGGCGTATACCTTCTATGTCGCGCAAGGCTACGGAGTGGGAAGCTCGCTTTGTGAGCTTGACAAGGTGGAGCTGGCAAAGGAACTTATGGCGAAGGCAGAGAAGAAAGGCACGCATATGTACCTTCCCATTGATAACCTCATTGCCGACAGCTTCAGCAACGACGCCAATTTCAAAGTGGCGCACAAGGACCATATCGAAGACGGCTGGCAGGGTCTTGACATCGGACCCGATACCATAAAGCTGTTCTCAGACGTTATCGCACAAGCAAAGACCATCATCTGGAACGGCCCCATGGGCGTTTTTGAAATGGAGAACTTCGCCAACGGCACAAAAGCCGTAGCGGCAGCTCTTGCAAAGAACAAGAATGCTGTGACCATTATCGGCGGCGGAGATTCTGCGGCGGCTGTTGCGCAGCTCGGCTTTGCCGACGATATGACACATATATCCACCGGCGGCGGCGCTTCTCTCGAGTACCTTGAGGGCATAGAGCTTCCCGGCGTGGCTTGCCTCGACAACAAATAATAATTACAACCAGCATACCAAAACAAGAAAAAGGAGAAACAACATGAAAAGACCAATAATTGCCGGAAACTGGAAAATGAACAACAACAAGGAAGGGACCAAGAAGCTTATCGCCGAAATCGCGCCGCTCGTAAAAGATGCAGAGTGCGAAGTAGTGGTATGCGTACCCTTTACAGACCTTGAGACCGCAAGGAAGGCGGCAAGAGGAACGAATATCCAACTGGGCGCTCAAAACGTGCATTGGGCAGAGAAAGGCGCCTTTACCGGCGAAATAAGCGCAGACATGCTTGCCGAAATGAAAGTTAAATACGTCATAGTAGGACATAGTGAGAGAAGGCAGTATTTTGGTGAAACCGACGCTACCGTCAACATGAGAACCAAGGCCGCTTTGAAAGCAGGCTTGAAAGTCATTTTGTGCGTAGGCGAGCTGCTTTCGGAAAGGGAGTCAAAAAAGACCGCAGAGGTCGTTACCAGACAGACCACCGAGGCATTGAAGGATATCACCAAGCAGGAATTGAAAAAAATAGTCCTTGCATACGAGCCGGTATGGGCAATCGGCACCGGAAGAACGGCAACCAGTCAGGACGCCAACGATACCATAAAAGTTATCCGCAAGGTGGTTCGCAAGCTTTTTGGCAGAGCCGCCGCGCAGTCCGTCCGTATTCAGTACGGTGGCAGCATGAACGCCAAGAATGCAAAAGAGCTTATGGCTATGCCGCAGATTGACGGCGGTCTTATCGGAGGCGCATCTTTAAAGGCCGAAGATTTTGCCAAGGTCGTTAATTTCAACGCCTAAAACAAAGAGTAACAAGAGAAACAGAAGCGGAGGGTTTCGCTTCTGTTTTCTAATATAAAAAGAGGTAAAAATGGATAAAAAAATAAACGCCCTAATAATAATGGACGGCTTCGGGGTTTCCGGGTCGGTTTATGGCAACGCCATAAAGAAGGCGGCTACGCCAAACCTGGACAAGCTATTTTCCGAATATCCGAATACCGTGATAGGCGCAAGCGGCATGGACGTCGGACTTCCCGACGGACAGATGGGAAACAGCGAGGTAGGACATTTGAATATGGGCGCGGGCAGGATAGTCTATCAGGAGCTGACAAGAATCACCAAGTCTATCAAAGACGGAGATTTTTTTGACAAAGCTGAACTGCTCTCTGCCGTCAAGCGCGCAAAAGACAACAACAAGAAGCTGCACGTGTACGGGTTGCTGTCCGACGGAGGCGTGCATTCGCATATCGAGCATCTGTTCGCCCTCATCAAGATGGCGAAGTCGCAAGGTTTGAACGATATATATATCCATTGCTTCCTTGACGGAAGAGACGTGCCCCCGAAAAGCGGCGCAGACTTCATAAAACAACTAAAAGCTTTCATTGCCACGCAACAATTCGGCAGCATAGCTACGGTAATGGGCAGATACTACGCCATGGACAGAGACAACAGATGGGAGCGGGTGCAGAAGGCATACGACGCGCTGACTATGGGCGAAGGAGTGGATTGCGACGATGCCGAAGCCGCCGTGCGAAGTAGCTACACCTTGGACGTTACCGACGAATTTGTATTGCCGTCAGTGGTGAAAAGAAACGGCATTCCCGTCGCAAGAATCGAAGAGGGCGACAGCATTATATTTTTCAATTTCCGTCCCGACAGGGCGAGAGAAATAACTCGCGCTTTTATTGAACGGGAGTTCAAAGGCTTTGACCGAAAGAGCGGGTATATTGCGCCTTACTATGTAGGTATGACGCAGTATGACGCGTCCTTCACCGATATTATCACGGCTTTCAAACCGCAAAGCCTGAAGAACACGCTCGGAGAGGTTCTCGCCGCAAACGCGCTAAAGCAACTCCGCATTGCCGAAACCGAAAAGTACGCCCATGTTACGTTCTTTTTTAACGGCGGGGTCGAGGTGCCGAACAAGGGCGAGGACAGGGTGCTTATACCGTCGCCGAAGGTCGCCACTTACGATATGAAACCGACTATGAGCGCGCTCGAAACGGCAGAAAAGGCGGCGGAGCTTGTCAGAAGCGGCAAATACGACGTCATGGTTTTGAACTTTGCCAACTGCGATATGGTAGGACATACCGGAGTGTTTGACGCGGCTGTCGAAGCAGTCGAGACTGTGGACAAAAGTGTCGGCATAGTTTTGGCGGCGGTACTTGAACAGCGCGGCAACGCCATAATTACCGCAGACCACGGCAATGCTGACAAGATGTACGAGGAGGACGGTTCGCCGTTCACCGCGCACAGCACAAATCCCGTGCCGTTTATCGTCGTAACGGACAAGCCGTACAGCTTGCGCCAAGGCGGTGTGCTGGCGGATGTGGCGCCCACGCTTTTACAACTTATGGGTATAGAGCAGCCGGAAGAAATGACAGGAAAATCAATTATCAGCTAAAAAACAAAACTATTATATTACACCCGAGAGGAGCTGTTGTATGATAGCTCCTCTTATTTTTTTGTATTTTGATGCGTGGATATAAAATCAGTTTATGGGAAACAAAAAGCATATTTACGTATCCCAAACGCAGTAGAAAAAGCTAAATCGGCGCACCCATAGGATAAATAAAAGTAATTATCGGCTTTTGATATTGCTTTTTATATTAAATTAATATATAATGACTAATTATAACAAATACGGAAGGGCGGATGAAAGCGGTACTAAAATTTATAAAAAAAGAGCCGATACTCATTTTAGCGGTGATTCTTGCAGTCATCAGCTGCTTTTTTGTGCCCCCAAGCAAGGAATACATAAGCTACATAAATTTTAAGACGCTTACTTCGATATTCTCATTGATGATAATCATTAAAGGGCTGTCAAAAATCAACACTTTCAGGATTATTGCAACAAAGATATTGCCCTACACAAAAAGCTCGCGCGGTTTGATAACCGTGCTGGTTTTCATCCCCACTATACTTGCGCTGTTCATAACCAACGACGTTGCCGTGCTAACCTTTGTACCCTTCGCGCTTATAGTGCTGAATATGTGTGATATGTCGCACCTTGCATTGAAGACGGTGGTGCTTATTTCTATCGGTTGCAATCTCGGCGGGCTGATTTCACCAATGGGGAATTCACAGAACCTCTATCTTTTCTCATATTACGATTTGCCTTCGACGTTTCTTATTCAGAATGCATACGCTTGCTTCATCGTAGGCGTAGTCATACTTTTTGTATGCTGTATGCTAACAAAAAAACAACCTGTCGTCACCTTTGATGCCAAAAAGAGAGAGGTCAAGAAGTTCCGGCTGGGCGTATACCTTGCGCTACTGGTATTGGCGATATCTGCGGTTGTTTTGAGAATAAAGAATTATTACATTATTACTTTCGCAATAGTAGCGGTGACCATGCTATTTATGGACAGGTCGCTTTACAAAAATATCAATTATTCCATTCTTTTTACTTTTACGGCATTTTTCATTTTTAGCGGCAACGTTAAGAATATCGAAAGCATAGCCGTGTTGCTTTCAAAAATTATAAACGGCAATGAGTTTTTTCTTCTTATAGGGCTGACTCAGTTTATATCGAACACTCCTGCCGTCATCATCATCTCGCAGTTCAGCTCGAATATTCTGCCCGTCGTTCTCGGCGCGAATATCGGCAAGAACGGCACCATACTGGCTTCGCTTACCGGTGTCGTCGTAATGAGGCTATATACCAGTTTTGACGACAGACCGCTACGCTTTCTCGGGGTGTTTACACTGTACGGACTCATCTTCCTGGCTCTTATGACGGGGGTGGGATTCCTAAACATTTTATTAATGACATAAAAGCGTTTTTAGTATTGACACCTACGAACTAATATTATACAATACTATATGTTATAGTTATATTTTATATATAAAGGAGTCCCATGGAAGGCATAAAATCAATAGGCCAAAGAATAAAAGGTATGCGTGAGGTTCTTGAGATTCCGGCGAGCGAGATGGCGGCGTTGCTGAACATTTCCGAGCAGGAATACGCTTCTCACGAGGACGGACAAAGAGATTTTACTTTCTCATTTTTGAATAAATGCGCAACAAGGTTCAATATGGACCTTGGCGAACTTGTCACGGGAGTTGACGCGCGGCTAAAATCTTACAGTATTGAAAGAAAGGGCGGAGGACTTAGCGTTGAGAGGCGCAAGGGCTTTGATTACAGGCACTTAGCAAGCCGCTTCAACAGCAGGCTCATCGAGCCGTATATCGTCACCGTACCCTTTTCCGCAGGGCTGCAGGATATGCCGATTCAGACCTCCATGCACAGCGGCCAAGAAATGGACTACGTCCTGGAAGGCGCACTAAAGGTATCCATAAGCGGCAAAACAGAAGTCCTAAACGCAGGAGACAGTATTTACTACGATTCTTCTCTGCCCCACGGAATGATAGCGGCAGAAGGAAAGGAATGCAAATTTCTAGCAATACTGATGAAAAAATAAGGCTGCGAACAACAATGATTTACTGTTGACTTGTCATTATTTATATGTAGATTTTGTTGATTATTTATTGACTTTATCTTATATAAATGTTAATCTTTTTGGGTAAGTCAAAAGCAACTGAAACGGAGAAATAATGATAAAATTGTTCCGAAATCTCAAGCCTATGGCATTAATTCTTGCAGCAGTGGTGATACTTGTTGCTTCTCAGGCTATGGCAGAGCTTTTTTTGCCGGAAATGATGTCGGACATCATAAACGACGGCATTTATCTCGATTACGAACCCATGTACACCCACGAAGTAATGACCAACCCCTTTGGCAAAATTGAAGTAAAGGGCGATGTCGACGGCTTTGACGAGGACACCATTCCCGTATTTGAGATGCGGGACGGCTTTAGTACCATAGATTTGAAGAAGACGTGGAACGACCTTTACAACAACGAAATAGATTTCACTTTTATAGACAAACCCGTCAAAGACTCTCGCGAGCTCTTTAACGAGGTGCTTATACCTTTTATGGACGCTTTGCGGCCCTATCAGCTCTACAAAGTAAACGCTGGCAAAACCGATCTGTTCGCCAATAGAAGTACGCAATTCACTGACGAATCAACGTCCTCTCCCCAATACATAAACGCTCTTGCGACTTGGACGCCCGACAATCACGACGACGATTATATCTACAACTACGAGAATTATCCCGATCACCTCAAGCCCGGTATACAAGAGTCCATAAGCCTACTTATTGATTTTGGTTCGCTTTACAATTCCAGCAAAAAAGCCGTTACGGTGGACACCTTCTTAGATATGTTTACAAGCGACGAGGACGAGAACGAGGATGACAACGTCTGGCGTGACAACGACAATGCTAGGAAGTTGCTTGTTTCTTGCGTATACGCAATGAAGCATACCGTCTTCGGAAACTTGTTGCCCATTCCCGTCGAAAGCGACGCCAACGGCGATGCCATCATCGACGCCAACGGTCAATACAAAAGAATAGAGGTCGACGCCCTCGGAGGTCCTATAGACCTTTCAAAAATACATTACCAAATAGATGAGGATACGGGTCGTCCGAAGCCCTTCCCGGATTTTGAAATAATAATCTGCAACGAGGTGCTCGGTACCGCCAACAAGTATGTTGGCGCAAAATGGATAACCAACAAGCTCGGCACCACAAAAGAGGAAGCCGAGGAGCAAGCCACATTTGTGGAACCGCAAACCTGGATAGCAAAAATATTGGACAACCTCAAGCTGTCCCCGAGAGGAGGCGCTCCCTCGCTGAAGCGGAACAAGACCGAAAAGACCGCCGAGGACATTCTCATACCCGACGGCGAGACTATTCAGAGAGCCGATTACGATTTTATTTTACGAAAGGGCGGCGTAATGCTGCTGCTTACGGTTTTCGCTTCGACCTGCGCAATAGCCGCCATGCTTATGAGCGCCAGAATAGCCGCAAACTTTTCAAAGGTTATCAGAAGTCAGGTTTTCAGAAAGGTAGAGGGCTTTTCATTGGTTGAATTTGACACCTTCTCAACACCCAGCCTTATCACTCGTTCGACGAACGATATCAGCCAGATACAGAACGTCTTTCTATTAGTATTAAGAACGGCTCTTGCCGCTCCCGTCACCATTGTCGGCGGCGTAATACTTTCTATGCGTAAGAATGCCGAAATGACGACAGTTTTGTTCTACTGCTTGCCCATTCTTTTCTTAGCTGTGGGTATAGCTGTAAAAATAGTTTATCCTATCATAAAACTTATTCAGCAGAAAGTTGACCAGCTGACACAGATTATGCGGGAGTCGATCACCGGCATAAGAGTAGTGCGCGCCTTCAATCAGCAGGAGCGCGAAAGAGTGCGTTTTGCCAAGATGAATCAAGCGACGACGAAGCTTTCCATTACCGTCAACAGGTACACCGCCATACTGGCGCCGCTTATAGCAGTAGTAATGAACTGCACTATGGTTGTTATCGTATGGGTCGCCGCAAAAGGCATAGCCAACAATACTATCGACGATGTCGGCAGTATGATGGCGGTTATACAATACACCACTCAAATTATGATAGCCCTTATTATGCTTGCAACGGTTGTTGTGGTGTATCCCAGAGCCAGCGCGTCTGCCTGGAGAATAAACAAGGTGCTTGATTCTCAAGTAGCTGTTGTCGATAGCCCGGGCGCAGAAGACAGAAGTCAGGGACAGGGCAGGGTGGATTTCCAAAACGTCAACTTCAAGTTTACCGCCGAAGCCGAAAAGAACACGCTTGAGAATATCTCATTTAGTTGCGAAAAAGGCAAGGTCACTGCCATTGTCGGCGGCACAGGCAGCGGCAAATCCAGCGTAATTAACCTCATACCGAGGTTCTACGATATCACTGAGGGCGAAATCCTTATCAACGGACAGCCCATAAAAGACCTCCCTCAAGAAGCGCTCCGTTCAAAAATCGGATTATTCCGCAAAAATCAGTGCTTTTCTCAGGCACCATAAGACAAAATCTGCAATACGGCAAGGAAGACGCTACCGACGAAGAGATTTGGGAAGCTCTGCGCATAGCTCAGAGCGAGAATTTTGTAAAAGAAAAAGAGAACGGTCTTGACTCGTGGGTCGAGCAAGGCGGGCGCAATTTCTCCGGCGGGCAGAAGCAGCGCTTGAGTATCGCCAGAGCTATAGTCAGGCGACCGGAAATATACATATTTGACGACTCCTTCAGCGCGCTGGATTTCAAAACCGACGCCAATTTGAGAGCC
>JAQVME010000049.1 GCA_028703745.1 Clostridia bacterium | reverse complement strand
GCCTGAAAAATAGCCGAACACCTGATTTTGGACAGAACAAAGCACACCGAGGTTTATGTTGGCATAACGGTTGAGAAGCGGCTCAAAATCCATTTCGAACCTGCCGTCGTCGGAGCTGAACGTCCACGGCGACATGAAGTCGTCTTTGCCGTCCTTTAGCGGTATGTTGAACGCCACTTCAGACAGCTTGTGCGCCTTGCCGTTCAGGAAAAGCATGTTTTCCGTGGCGGCCGAGGTGTCCCCGAAGCCGTAGCCGATATTGAAGCCGAACTTGTCGCCGTTTGGCAGCTTTGTGGAGAGCGAGCCCCAGTACCATGTATTCTTGTATGTCCATACGCCCCTGCCCCAGTCGAGCAGTCCCATTGCGCCGTTTCCGTCAAAGGAATAAACCTCCCCGGCGAGCTTTGCCGAGCCCGAAGCAGTCATACAGTTTATTTTTTGATTGTAATAGAACGCCTGCGGCGCATCGGTGAAGGGTGTGGCGATAACCATTGACTCTTCTGGAAAGTCCGTCAACGCAACGTCAATATCCAGCGTTTTGCCCTCAAAAAAGTTTTCGCAATGGCAGACAAGGTTGCGGCTTACGCCGTCATTTGTAAATTTAATATAGAAGCCTTTGGCGCTGAACTCCACGTCGCCCTTTTCGGCGGTCGATGGCAAATCCAGCTTTCCGAAGGTGAAGAATTTCATCTTGGATATCGTCTGCTGAAACAGCGTTCTGAAATCCAGCAGCGTGACGCTCACGAGCGCCATATAGCTGTTGTCGGCGATAGTCATACATACGGCGTAATCTTTGTTGCCGACATAATAATAGTCCCATTCCTTTATTTTGAAACCACAGGCTTTGATGTCATTTCTATCATAAATAAAAAGCGGCTTGACCGCGTAGCCCGGGCTTGCCAAGCTGCCGTCTTCTTTCAATAGCCTGGTTCTTTGTGTAATTTGATTTTGCATAACTCCCTCCGGTTATTATTTTATATTCATTATAACATACCATAAGTTTTTTTGTAAAGACGGTTATCCCTGAGAAGGCAAGTGAATTTTAGTATTCGAAAACCTGTTCAAAGAAAAAGTATTATCGAGCGTATGAAGATTCAACAAAAGGCAAGAATAAACATTGAAAAGCGACACGCTAAAAAGGAGGATTCATTAAAAACATGAGCAAAATATCGTTATCGGAAAAGGATTTAAGTTTGTTGTCAGACCTTCTGGCTTATGAAAAATGGGCGACTCAGAAGAGCCAAATGTACTCGGAAACGCTGTCTGACCCTGTTTCAAAGGGCATATGCAAAATGCTCGAGCAGAACCATTCGAACAATTTCATGGCGCTCTACAATTTCTTGAACGAACAATAAGGAGGATTTATGGGAAAATTGAACGACCAAGACGCATTAATGGACGTGTTAATGCAAGAAAAAGACATTATGAAGGTATACGGCACCTTCTTGCCCGAGGGCTCGACGGCGCAACTGCGCAGCATACTTCAAGGCAATATGGAAACCATAGCCAAGCAACAGTTTGAGCTGTTCCAAAAAATGCAGTCGAAGGGGTATTATCCGCTCAAGGATGCAAAGACGCAGGCAATTAACGACGTCAAAAACACCTATTCACCGAATAAGGCCTGAAAAAGAAATATCTTTATATACGGGGCTACGCCGGCAAGCGCAGCCCCTTTTTCTTTTCTCTAATATTTTATAGAGATAGCTTTATATGTATAAAAAAATCTAAATGTTCAAGAATACTTCATATGCAACATTCAATATGGAATTATAATTACAAAGCCGCGGGCGCAGGTTTCAAAGGCGAAAAGAAATGTGATACCGTCGTAGTTGGCGGCGGCATCGCCGGAGTGCTTACGGCTTACCAACTAGCCGAAAAGGGTATCAATGTTACTCTTTTGGAAGCCGAAAGGCTCTATGCCGGCACGACGCACAACACCACTGCGCATATGGACTGTCTTCAAGGATACTTGTACTGCGACCTTTCAAAAGAAAGCGTCCAGAAGGCGGCGCTGTATTATGAAAGCCAGCGCGATGCCATAGACGAATACGAAAGGATAATAAGCAAGCACGGCATAAGCTGTCATTTTACGCGTAGCGACAGCTTTTTATTCACGACGAAAAATATTGAAAAGCTTATGACGGAGTACGACGCGCTGAAAGCCTCTGGCGCGCCCGCCGAGTTCATCGGCGCCTCAACCTTGCTGAAAGTCCATACTTTGGGCGCAATAAAACTGCCCCGTCAGGCGCATTTCAATCCGCTCGAGTTTCTCGAAGGGCTGCCGAAAAATTTTGAAATAATAGAAAATACGCGTATTCTAAAGGTTGACGTGAAAGATAGAATACTTTATTCAAAGGATGCCGTAATAAAAGCCGACAGAATTATCATAGCCACGGGCTTTCCCATCATTGATGTGCCGGGCTTCTACTTCCTCAAAATGTATAAGTCCCACTCCTACACTATCGCCATAAAAACGGCGCATACGCTTGAGGCTATGTACCAAGGGGATTTGCAAAATTCATTGACGTACCGCCAATACGAGGACAACATAATAATCGGCGGACTTGACCACAGGTCGGGCAGAGTCGACGAGGACAGAAAATACGACAGACTGGAAGAAAAAGCCGCAGAGAGTTTCGGCGCATCAAAAACTACGCATCGCTGGTCGGCGAACGACTGCGTCACCTTTGACGGTGTGCCGCTGGTCGGCGCCTACAACAAAAACGACAATGGCTTATACGTCATAACCGGCTTTAACAAGTGGGGTATGACCAACGCCATGGCGGGCGCTTGCGTGCTCAGGGATATAATAAACGGCAAAAAGAACAAGTTCCAGCCGCTTTTCAGCCCGTTCAGGAAAAAAACACAAACGGGTTCTTTCCTCAACAACGCGCTGTCTACGGTCAACAATTTAATTATTAAGCCCATCTCCGTGCCTTCAATAACAGATGCTGAACTGTTGCCGGATAGCGGCGATATCGTCTTGCATAACGGCAGAAAAAAAGCCGTCTACAAAGATAGCGACGGCGAGCTGCATATCTGCGAGGCGCTGTGCAAGCATTTGAAATGCCAGTTGCAATTCAACCCCAACACAAAGACCTGGGACTGCCCCTGCCACGGCTCGAGATTTGACATTCACGGAAAGCTCATCGTAGGTCCTGCGACAGAGGACTTGGATTTATAAAGAATCAGCCTCCGTAAATCGCATATATCAGCTTGTTTATTAAGCCGGAGGGCAAGATTTTTGCCAGAAAAGCTATTATTTTGTATTTTCCGCCGACGGCTACGTTAAGCCTCGGCTTTCTTGCTTTCGCCTGCTTGAGGATACAAGCGGCTACTGCCGACGGAGGCATACCGCGCTGCTCGTCTTTTTCCATTACGGCAACTGATTTTTTTATTCTTTCGGCATAATCTCCCTCATCGTCCTCGTTCTTTCTTCTATTGGATGTGAACCCCGTTTTGATGTCACCGGGCATAACGTTTGTGACGGAGATGCCGAAAGGCTTAACCTCGAGCTGAAGCGCCGAGAAAAGCAGATTGACGGCGGCCTTAGTCGCCGAATAAAAGCCTTGGAAGGGCAAATATATGACAGCTGCAAGCGAGCTGACATTTATGATCCTGCCGCCGCTTTTTTTCATATGCGGCAAGGCGGCCTTAGTCAACTCGAAAGCTCCGAAAAAATTGACGTCGAATATGTATGCCGCTCTCTCCGACGGCGTGTGCTCAATGCTTCCTGATATACCCATACCGGCATTGTTGACAAGTAAGTCGATACGCCCTACCTTGGCGGCTATATATGCTATAGCGCTTTTTATGCTCTCATTGTCGGTAATGTCAGTCTTAACGAACTCGACGCCGCTTATATCCGACGCAGTGCGGTTGAGTCCAAAAACCCTATACCCGCTTTTTGCAAGCAGTAGCGCCGTCTCTTTGCCTATTCCCGAGGACGCGCCCGAAATAACAGCAATCTTTTCCATGTAGCCTCCTATGCCAGCAGTCTGATAAGCATATCCATGCTAAAGCCCAAAGTCAAGTGTATCATAAACGCCGGATATATCGATTTTGTTTTGTACGCGATGAAGCCGAACAATATGCCGCCGAATATCGCCGAAAAGGTTTCGGTAAAGGGCTTTCCGAAGCCTGCGATACTTGAATGTATCAAAGCGGAAACCATAGTGGTTACGGCAATAGCAAGCGCCCCGCCGTACTTTCTGCTTATATTAAAGAACCCAAAGCCTCTGAAAAGGTATTCCCAACCAAAGTAATACGCAATATATGACACATAATACAGCAAAAAGAATCCGGCGCTGTAGAATATCATTTCCCCGCCCAACGGATACATCGCCGCCATCTCGGTGTCCACGGCGGCGGACAGTCCGGCAAGCGGCGCAATAATCAGCGCGGCAAGCATTATCTTTAGCGAAAGCTTTTTTTTCGGCAATTTCAAGCCCGTTTCTTCGGCGCTGTTCTTGAGTACAAATACAGAAAAAGGCGCGGTCAGCACAAAGAAAAAGAAAAACGCGGCGAAATTGTGATACACGTATTTGTAATAAACAAGCTCCGCGGGAGAGCTAAAAAAACGCCCGAAGCTTTTTTCAAAGAAGTCCTGTATGCCGAAATAAAAATATAGCGTAATGACTAATGTCATCCATAATACTGCAAAGACAGCTTTGCGGTCGGCGCCTTCAAAAAGACTTTTGAACTGAGTTTTAATTTTTTCTGTCACGGCTTACCTCTTCACTTTTATGTCCTTAGGCATAGTAAGATACCATGCCGCGGTGTTCCTCGTGCCCTGCTCGAGTGTAATAGAGGGCGCATAGCCGAACCTGCTCGCCGCCTTTTCTATCGAGAAATGGTAATCGGAGCAGTTTTGCAGCACCGAAAACATCGTAATAAGGGGCATGGATTTTATGCGGAAAAGACGATAAAAGCCCTCCACGGTACGTGCCGTAAGTTTTGAGAGCGGCGAAGGCACGCTGACAAAACGCGCTTTTTTGCCCAGCGCCTCGGCAACGCAGGCGAGGTATTCCCGCAAGGTTTCTCCGCAACCGTCAGTCAAATTGTAATCCTCATTGTAGGCTTCGGGTGTTGTCGCTGCTCCGACAATGCCCTTGACGAGGTTCTTGACGTATACAAAACAGCTTATGTATTTGCCCTTGTCTATGACGGGCATTTTTTCTTTTTCGACAAGACGGTAAAGGTCGTATGAAGAAGTCATGTCGTATTCGCCAAAAACGTTGCCCGGACGTATGACAACGAAGTTTTGCGCTATCTCACGGCAATAGGACATGACCATGTTTTCGGCGGCAAGCTTGGACAGTGAATACGGATTGTCCATCGGGCGTTTGGGCGCCTCTTCCTTGAGGTTTGTGTATCCGTTATAGCCGTATACGGCTGTAGAACTAAGATACACCACGACCTTTGCGCCCACGCTCTTTGCGTAGTCAATGACTCTTTTTGTGCCGTCTACGTTTATGCGGTTGAATTCGGCTATGTCGCCCCAGGCGCTGACCTTACCGGCTATTTGAAAGACATACTCCGTCTTTCCAATGACGGAAAAGTCGAAGTCTGTCAAGCTGCCCTTATATATCGTGACCTTGCCGTCTTTTATGTGTTGCGCGAGCTCAACATTCCTCGTCTTATCAGAAACGTCAACTCCTACTACCTCATAACCGTCTTCAACAAGAAGGTTAGCGAGATGCGCCCCCACAAAGCCGCATACACCCGTAATCAAAGCTTTTTCCATATAAAAATCCTCCATACCCCAAAAATAACATAAATGTTCTATTTTTTCAATAGGGAAAGAGGAATAAAATCTATTTTATCTAAATAAATCCGTAGAAAGGTACCTTTCTCCCGAATCGGGAAGCAATACAACTATCCTTTTGCCTGCATTTTCGCTCAGCCGCGCCAAACCCGTGGCGGCTGAAAGCGCGGCGCCCGAGGATATTCCGACAAGTACGCCTTCCGTGCGTGCAAGCTCCTTTGCCGCGGCAAATGCGTCCTCGTCCTTCACGGTAATAACACCGTCGTATACCGAAGTATTAAGTACTGCCGGCACAAAACCCGCGCCTATTCCTTGGAGTCTGTGCGGCCCTGAATTTCCTCCCGAAAGTACAGGCGAAGAGCAAGGCTCGACGGCAAAGACTTTTATTGCGGGATTATATGCCTTCAGCGTTTCTCCGACGCCGGTTATGGTGCCGCCTGTGCCTACTCCGGCAACAAATATGTCGATTTTGCCTTCGGTATCCTCTATTATTTCCTTAGCCGTGGTTATTCTGTGTATTTCCGGATTAGCGGCATTGCTAAACTGTTGCGGCATAAATCCCGAATACTCTTTCGCCAGTTCCTCGGCCTTGGCGATGGCGCCTCTCATGCCGTTTTTGCCCTCTGTCAGCACTATTTCTGCGCCCAGCGCCGAAAGTATAGACCGCCTCTCCGCGCTCATAGTATCGGGCATAGTTAATATAAGCCTGTACCCTCTTGCCGCCGCAACGAAAGCAAGCGCAATACCCGTATTTCCACTTGTCGGCTCAACGATAACCGTATCCTTTGTCAGCAGACCTCTTCTCTCGGCGTCATCAAGCATGGCGCAGCCCACTCTGTCCTTGACGGAGCTGAGAGGATTGAAACATTCCAGCTTTGCCACCAGTTCGGCGCGCAGACCGTGCTTTTTCATATAGTTATTCAGTTGAAGCAGCGGAGTTCTGCCAATAAGCTCTGTTATGCTGGAAGCAATTTTCATTTTTTCACCTCAAAATAATCATTAATTAATTGTAACACAGTTTATGTTTTACGCAAATATTTTCTCATGCTGTAAAAGATGTTGCGCATATGGTCGGAAATCCTTTCGAGATTACTGATTATGCTTAGATAGACGGCTCCCGTTTGCGCCGTGCATACGCCCTCGTTGAGCCTCTTTATGTGCGCGTCGCTGAGGCTGTCACGCATCCCGTCTATTTCGTCCTCAAGACTGTCTACTGTCTTTATGTGCGTCAAATCAGTATTCTCGAAGCCTGAGATACAATGCGAATAAAGCTCCAGCATTTTGTGATACATGTCGGCAATTTCTTTGTTGGCTACCTCCGAAAAGCATAAACCCGTGCCAATGAGTTTTTCGGTGTTTTCCATAAGGTTCTCGGCATAATCGCCTATTCTTTCGATGTCGCTAACCACGTGATAATACGAGCCTATTATGACTTCGTCGGAATAAGAAAGATGGCGGGCGGAGAGCTTGGTAAGATAATACGGTATCTGCTGATTGAGCCAGTCAAGGTATTTTTCTCGTTTTTCAAAATCCTCTTTGTGCGCAACTGAATTGCCGCAAACGGCTTTTACGGCAATGTCGAGGTTTGTTTTTGCCATATCCGCCATACGCAAAATCTCTTTCTTGGTCTGTGCGACGGCCGCCGAAGGCGTCTCGAGCGTTATTTCGCTCAAAAATTCCAGTCGAAGTTCCTTGGCATTCGGCTTCTTCCTTTCGGGAATGAGCCAAACCGCAAATTTTACGAGAATATCTGTCATCGGCAACAACATGGCGGTAGTAGTCACGTTAAAAACGATATGGAAAGCCGCAATCTGCGCGGCTATGCCTTCGTTCGGCAAGGTTCTGCCGATGCTGCCGAGCAACCGTACAACAGGATTCCTTATTGCGGGGATAGCAAGAAGTACGCCGAAAACTGCCGCGCCTATAAAATTGAAACTTAGATGAACGGCTGCGGCGCGACGGGCGTTGATATTTGTGCCGATAGTCGCCAGTACGGCGGTTATACACGTACCTATATTCATGCCGATAATAACAAAAATCGCGCTTTCAATACCCAGCAATCCCGCGCTTCCGACAGATACCAGAATACCGGTGGTCGCCGACGAGCTTTGGATTATGGCGGTCACAGTCAATCCCAGCATTATGAGAAATGCAGAACACTTGCGTTTTTAGAAAAAAACTGAGCAAATTGAATAAATGCTTTTGTGTCTTGGCTCATCCAAACTGGTTGTTGCTCTAATGTTTCTGGTTTTATTTCTAATACTTCAAAAGACTTATCTTTTA
>JAQVME010000048.1 GCA_028703745.1 Clostridia bacterium | reverse complement strand
AGAGCACAGCAAGAGGCTTTCTGATTTAACGCTGGGAATAGTTTGTCTGGCGCTGAGTTTCTTGTTCATTTGGATAAACAATAAATACAATAGAAGCCTCTATGCTCAAGATTATCAGAGTTCGTATATAACAACGGACAAGCAATGGCTGGGTCTGTTTTTTAACGTTTACAGCTGGGCTACTGCCGATTATTTTCCGCTGTTCCCCTTTATTTCCTTTTTCTTCTTCGGCGCGGGGCTGGCGCCTTTGCTGTATCCGAAGAGAAAATCGCTGATGCCCTCTCTCGACGGAGTATGGCACAAGCCCTTTACGGTGGCGGGGCGGTACTCTCTGATTATTTATTTGGGCTTGCAGGTGGTGCTGTTCGCCCTCATCGCCTTAGTGACGTATATCGCCACAGGAACGTTCATCTTTTAATTGCCTATAAGGAAGACTTATGAAGAAAAAAAAGCTGGTTGGAATGCTTACATATTCCGCCGCCGATATGCTCGGAGGCGGAGTGGCGCAGGTTTTATCCCTTTATTATCTTACCTTTCTCACCTTTGTAATGGGGTTGCCTCCGGCGCTTGCCGGACTCGCCATTGCCGCGGCAAAAATCTGGGACGGCATCAGCGACCCGATTATGGGCATCATTGTCGACCGAACGAAAACGCGCTGGGGCGCTTGTCGGCCATACTTTGCCATAGCGGTAATACCGGTATTTGTGGCGTATTTTATGATGTGGTACGGTTGGGGAATTGGCTCCGTTTGGGGAAAGTTCCTGTATTTCTCGTTCGCGTACGTGCTGTTCAATACCGCATACACCATAGCAATGGTACCCTATGAAGCATTGCTGCCTCGTATGGTAGACGGCTACAAAGAGAGGACGGACTATTCGTCGATGAGAATGATTTTTTCCGGCGTGGCGTGCGTTGTTTCGACCTATATATATGAGGCGCTGGTGCCGATAACAAAAGATAACCCTCTATCCCCTGCTTTTCAGCCGAACTTTGTCATTCTCGGTTTGGTGCTTGGCGCGTTTTTTGCGTTGCCACTGCTTGTCACCTTTTTCGGCACAAAGGAAAAGCCGCGGCTTGCGCTCGAAAAAAGGCTTACTCTTCGCCAGGTGTTTCACAATTATAAGGAGGTGCTGTCGAACAGTACCTACAGAAAATATTATATCTTAAATCTCTCGGGCGCCTTTGTCTCGAATGCCATACTTTCGGCTATGGTCATATTTGTTTATCTCATTTATGGCAACATAGAGAACTTTCTATTCGGCTTCACGCTGGTATTTGTCGTCGTAAACCTTAAGGGCGCGGTAGAGATAGGATTTTTTCCCATTAACGTTGTGCTTATGAAAAAGTACAACAAGCACCGCCCCTATCTCCTCGACCTGCCTCTCATAGTGGCGGCGTCGGTAATTCTGCTGTTTGTTACTCCTTCTACTCCGGTATGGGTAACTCTTGTCGCGGTTTCGCTTATGGGCGCGGGAGTATCGTGTCTTGGCTTTGTGCCCATGGCGCTACTTCCTGACCTTGCCGACGTGGACGAAATGACTTTTGGCAAACGCCGCGAGGGCATAAACTCCGGGCTGACAACTATGGGTAAAAAAATAGTCGGCGGCATAGCGCTGGCTTGCTTCGGCTTCATTTTGCAGGTGTTCGGTTTGGATACGGACAACGCGTCTCCGGAACAGGCTACGCTTGCTTCAATGATTGCGGTAAAAATTATGCTTTGCGGTATTCCCATAATTTTTTGTGTAATAATGATTTTTGTCTCAAAGTCATATGCGTTGGACGAAAACGCTCATGGCACCATAAAGAAATTGCTCACCAAAAAAGCCGATTGCTCCCGATTGAAATTGTTGCCCGAGGAAATCAGCATTTGTGAAAAGGTCAGCGGCAAAGACGCCGACGACTTATGGATAACCAAATAATCATTTTATGGGATAACATTTATCTTTCGTGAAATTCACGTATGATACCTTCAAAGACTGTCCATGTGTCCTTAAAAAGTTGTCCTTTGTTGTCGGGAACGTATATTCTAAGCCTGTCCAAATATGCGAACGTAGTGTCTTCGATATCGGGAGGCTGGGCGCAGTTGAGTACAATGGTACGTAAAGAAAAGCTCTCAAAGGCGTTGCCGCCGATTTTTGTCAATGAGGCGGGTAGCTCCGCCTCCTCGAGATACTGTGCGCCAAAAAAAGCAAACTCTGATATTTCGGTGATGCCCGCGGGAAGCGAAAACGAAAGGCTTGGCTTGGCGGCGGCGTAGGCAATGAATAGGCTTCCTTGTTTGTTATAAAGGTTGCCGTCAAGGTCCTGATATGCTGAGTTGTAATCGGATACAATAATCTCAGTAAGCTTTGTGCAATTTTGGAAGGGGCTTTCCCCAATTGTTGATACGGTCGAGGGGATGACTATTTCTTCTAAAGCGCTGTGCATGAACGCCCTGTCTCCAATTTCCTCGATACCCTCTGCAAGGGTAAGCGTTTTTATCGGGGAGTAAGCGAAGGCATCGGCATATATCTTTTTTATTGCGCCGTCGACTTCAAATGATTCATTTGTTTTTGATGAGGGGTAGCTGTATATGGCGGTGCCGCTATCGCTGAACAATATACCGTTCAAAGACGAAAAGACCGTGTTGCCCGTGGCGACTTCAAAAGCAGAGACTGACGAGCCTGCCAAGGCAAGCTCACCTATGACGGCAAGCGTTGAGGGCAGTATAAGGTTGTTGAGGGAATAGCAGCTGTAAAACACGTAGGGTTTGATTTCTTCCACGCCTTCGGGCAAGGTGAAATCCTTTGCCGCGCCGCCCATGCTGTAGGCAAGAAGTTTTTTTCGTTGTTTGTCATACAGGTTGCCGTCAAGACTTGAAAAACTGGGATTGCCTTCGTCCACCTCTATTTCTGTGAGAGCCGAGCATTCGGAAAAGATGTTGTCGCCTATTGTTGTGACGCTTTTTGAAATATAAATATAGTAGAGTCCGCTTGCGGCGGCAAAGGCATTGTTGCCAATGGTTTTTATGCCGTCGGAAATAATGACTCTGCTTACGTTGCTATTGTGAAAGGCGCTTTCGGTTATGGAGGTAACGGGCTTTCCTTTATATGTGGCAGGCACGGTTATTTCTGTGTTGCCGTCATACCCTGTTACTGCGTATTCTTCACCTTGCAAGGCAAAACGGAAGCCGGCGGCATCGTCGGCAGGTGGCTGCTCGTGGCAACCACTCAATAACATGCAGCAAAATACCGTTATTGCAATAACTATAAAAACTGAAATTCTTTTTATCATTGTTTACCTTATTAAATGTTCTTAATTTATTTTATATTAATTATGAAGTTTAGTCAATATAAAGAAATGTAAAACACGCTGTCCGTAAGCGCAAAGGCGTGAAATAAAAAAACCGCTTTGAACGCGGCTTTTTTGTCGTTTATATTGCGTATGTTGTTATTCACCTTTGAAGGGAAGCAACGCCATTATTCTCGCCCTTTTTATTGCTTGGGCAAGCAAACGCTGGTGCTTGACGCACACGCCGCTGGTTCTTCTGGGAATAATTTTGCCGTTTTCGGAGACGTATCTCGTCCTTCTCTCACCACTCTTATCATAACTCTTTTCGCTGGACTTATCCATCTCTTTTACGAGGGCTATATAGTCGATATCGTCAACTTTGTTGACGCAAAAACCGCAAACTTTTCTTCTCGGAACACGCTTAAAAACACGATTGTCTCTATTGTCCTTAATCATTTCTTATTCTCCTTATTTATTTAAAACGGTAGCTCTGCATCCTCTATGGGTCTGAGCTCGGGGGCTTTGCTATTTCTACTTTTTGCGGCGGACACCTCGGGAAGCTCCTCGGTATCTTCGGGCATATCCCCTCCGCGGGAGCTGAGAAACTGCACTTCATCGGCAATGATTTCTGTGACGTACCTCTTTCCGCCGTCGTTGGCTTCATAGCTGCGTGTTTGAATGGAACCGCAAATACCTACTTTGCTGCCTTTGTGCAAATACCTGCCGCAATTGTCGGCCTGACCTCTCCAGCATATGACGGGAAGAAAATCTGCTTCCTTCGTGCCGTCAGTATTGTTGTAGCGGCGGGACACGGCGACGGTGAACTTGCACAGGCTAATGTTGTTAGCCGTGGTAGTGAGTTCGGGGTCCTTCGTTAAATTGCCAATTAAAAACACTTTATTCATAATCAGCTCCTATATCCTGGTTATCATTTGACGAACAATATTTTCATTGTTTTTCATCTGACGGTCAAGTTCGGCGGGAATGTCGGCGCCTGCAGTCATCTTCATTAGAACGTAGTAGCCTTCTTTCTTGAAGTTGATGGGATACGCGTATTTTTTGTTACCCCATTTTTCTACAGAATTGACTTCTCCGCCCAATGAAACAACCAGCTCCGAAAACTTCTCGACGATTTCTTGCTTTTTTTCGTCAGGTGTATCAATGTCAATAATAAATAGTACCTGGTACTTGTTCATAGTCGTTTTACCTCCTTTTGGTCGATTTGTACGGCTCTTTTTTGACAAAAGAGCAAGGATTCATAGTGTTTGTACTACAAAATGTTTTCTTATTATAAGTGATTTTAATAATAATGTAAAGGGATTTTTGTCACTTTATTGTTGACAATGGCGCCCTCAGCTCTTGAGTTTTGCGGCGAACGCCTCTATTTTGTTCTCCTTTATGCTGCAAAGAGGCTTGCCTTCTTTCTCAAATGCTTTCTTCATTATTTTTGTAACCATTTTCGTCATAAAGCCTTTTGCTTTTTCGACGTCCACGCCGTATCCGAAACATTCCACCGCCGCAGCTTTGTTAAGCAGTTCAACGGGGATACTTCCCGGCAAATTCTTTGCGTAATCGTCTTCTCCGGCGCAACAAACGAAAAAGGCGAACTTTCGCGCCTTCAAGCTTTCGGCGCTATTACGAATAAATTTGCGCAGCTTGGGAGTATACTTTCCCGCATAAATGCCGCCGCCTATGATGACAAGCTCATAGTTCGAAATATCGGGAGTAGCTCCTTCGGATAGGTTGGAGATATCGGCTTCCAATTTTTTTTCTAGCATTTCGGCGCAAGTGCCGCTGGTGCCCGTCTTTGTATCGTATACGATAATTGTCTTCATATTTTTCTCCTTTCATATAGTGTTAACTAAAGTATATTTTTTTATATTTCAAAAGTCAACACTTGTATGCCAAAAGCCGCGATTATAGTCAATTGACAATGGTAAGACAAACCTTTATAATGATTATATATAACAAAATATAGGATACTATAAATAAAGTTGAGCGTAAGAGCAAAGCCATAATAAGGAGAAATTATGTCAAAAGATTTTGAAAACGAAAACGATATACTTGATATAGACGGCAACAAAGAGTCGGAGGTAACGCCCGAAAAGGAGTCCAACCCCGACGATACTCTACCCGAAGTTCCGCAGGAAGAAGTTCAACAGAATGAGGATGCGACGGAAATAGCCGACGACCCCGACGATACTTTGCCCGAAGTGCCGACTGAGGTAGCAGACAACCCCGACGATACTTTGTCTGAAGCTCCGCAGGAAGAAGTTCAAAATCTTGACGAAGCTCTGCCCGAAGTTCAGGAGGACGAAGCGCGTCAAGATGTCGATGGAACGGACACAGAAGAGCCCTCCTCGGAAGAAGAAAACGAGGAAGAATCCCAACAGGACGAGCCTGACACCGCTTTTGAAGAAATCCCCCGGGAGGAGCCGCCCGCAAAGAAAGCAAAGAAAAACAGCTTCCATAAGTTCTTGAAAAAGTTCAGATTGCCGCTGATTATTGCCGCGGCAGCGCTATTAGTAGCAGCCGCCATAACCACCACGATTCTCATCCTCAACGCGCCGAAGTTTTTTGTGAGAGAGGCGACCGATTTTGTTGAAGCGCCAAACAAAAGACAGGTGGTATATGTGCTGAAAGACGATATCACGGTAGACGGTGACCTTGTGCTCAACAATGGTCTTGACATTGATTTGAACGGACATACTCTCACCATAAACGGCGCGTTCAAGCGCGCGGTAGACAGCGAAGCCGAAATGAATATCGGCACTTTGAAAAAAAAGCAATATATTGCTGAGGGTAAGCTCGTCGCGGGTAGCGTAAACATCACGGCAGCTAGCGGCGTGATGAATATTTATTGTCCGTCGGAAATCTCGGGAGCAATAAGAATAAAACAACTCAACCTATTTGAAAACGCCACCGTCAGCCAATCAAAGAAGCTGTCATTTACAGGCACCTCAATAGCCGCGCACAAAGAAATCAAAGGCGAAGTGCAACTCACGGCTACGAGTTCACTTGAACTAAAGGCGGCGGCCTCTTTGGACATACTTTCCGCCGATGCCACATCTTCGGCGATAATCTACGGCAAAATCAATGACAAAATATCCGGCGGCGGAGAAATAAGCTTATTGGGTTCGGCTATTTGTCCGAACATCAGCAACGTTACGAACCTTTATCTTCAACAGGCAACTGTCACCTTGGGAACGGCTGTCAACATCGAAAACGTGTTTGTAGTAACTCAGCTTGACAAGCCCGCGGAACTAAACGTAGAGCGCACGGGCGCAACGTTCAAGTGTGTTGCCGCCAAAGTAAACGGCGCCGATATATACGTCTTCACCATAAAAGACGGCGACAGACTAATTGCCGCCATACCGTCGGCAACGAACGTTTGCGATATCAGCGCGCATATTACTCAGCCAAAAACCTATACCATCTCAGTCAAGGCGTCAAGCTCCAATCCGAGGATAAATCTACCGTCCGAGGAGCTTGTCATAAACTACAATTACAGCATAAAACTTGAGAGTCCCGTACTATCCGTTGCTCCCGGCGAAGGCGGCAAAATAATGTTGTCTTTCCCGAAGGTGAATTTTGCCACGGTGTACAAGATTTCTATAAACGGCGAACAGCTCAGCGTCGACGCTCCTGATATTGCCGCGGTAAGCGTGGACATCACAAACTATGTCAGCGCCGCCGGCACGTACACCATCAAAGTTACGGCGAGCTATCCCGGCAACGCTTCTTTTATTGAATCGGATACGGTTATGATTTCGTATGTTACGGTAATTACTCTTGATGCGCCGGAAATAACAATAGAAAGAGTCGGAGACAAGCTCAATGTCGGTTGGCAAGCCGTGCCCAACGCAAAGAACTATGTGATTAGTAGCGGCGCAGGCTATACCGTCACCTCGGCGACAGGAATAAGCCTGAATATAGCTGATATTGCCGACAACACTACCTTCTCGCTATACGCGCAGGGCATAGGCTATTATAACAATTCGGCTACGGCGACGAAGGTATACCAATTTACGCAACTGGTACTTGTCAGCCAGCCGGAATATACTCTTATAGGTGACGTGCTGTCCGTGTCCATGCCGGAAGTTGCCGGAGCCGAAAGCTATACGCTAATAATAAACGGCGAGGAGGCAGAGACCTCCGCCAATCCCGAATTCAGCGTAACGGCAAGCGCGGGAGACACCTTCAGTATAGTAGCCGCGGCGGCATACTGCCGACCGGTATCATCGAACACAATTACGATAGCATGAAAATAACAGTATATGGCTCGGCGATATGCTCGGGTTGCAAGGCATTTTATAAAAAAGTAAAAGAGGTGGCGGAAAAGAATGGTATTTCCGCCGACCTCTTATATGAATCCGACTTAAAAAAAGCTATGGAAAAGGGCATAATGGAATTGCCTGCGCTTGAGGTGGAAGGCATCATAAAAAGCTCCGGCAGAGCGCTGAAAGAAAAAGAGATACAGGCGATGCTTGGTTGCCCTCCTCAATGATATATATTTTATTTTTATTGATAATATTATATATAGGTAAACAACTTTTGCAGGTTACTTGACAAAACCAAAGCAAAGGTATATATGTTTATTAACAAATCGACGGATTAATTTAGATGTTACCAAATTCAACGGAGAATATATGACAGAAATCATACATGGAATAAGCAACGCTTTCACCGACAATTATTTGCTGGGCGTGCTTATAGCTTTCGGCGCGGGCATACTGACGGTCTTTACACCTTGCTCGCTTACTAATATACCCCTTATCGTTTCTTATATCGGCGGCGCAACAAAAAAGAAGGCCGTACTCTTCTCGGTTTTTATCTGTATAGGGCAGTCGGTAGTATTCGTACTTATGGGCATGCTGGCGGCATCGCTCGGCAAGCTGATGAGTATTGCGGGCTTTGACAAGGTCTGGCACTCTCTGCTTGCAGCAATTATGCTTTGGATGGCTCTGGAGATGTTCGGAATAACCCATGTGCTACACCATCACTCGCACAGCTCAAGTCCCCTAAAACAAAAAGGTATTATTGGCGCGTTGCTAATAGGTATGCTGGGCGCGCTTTTT
>JAQVME010000047.1 GCA_028703745.1 Clostridia bacterium | reverse complement strand
AAGTCCCAGTTCGGCGGCTCTTGCAAGCAGCGGCATTGCCAGCGTATGGTACTCTTGGACAATCAAATAGATAATTACCATGATTGCCGACAGCACTACGGCTACGGCGACGGATATAGCCAAGCTGTCGGTAGGTTTTATATCCTTGGCGAGACCGGATATGAGAAACCCGCCCGAAAGTATGTTCATACCGGCGTAAAGCAGCGGTTTATGCCAATAAAAGCTGTGGAAGGGTAGTACAGCGGGCTTTGCCACGATAAAAACATATACTATCAGCGCCACCAGCAGCGGTACGGCGAGAAAATTCAGCAGCTTGAGCTTCTCAACACCGAAATATATGACAATAAGCACAAAAACGGCGCTTATAACGGTGCCGCCGCTTATGCCAAAGAGGTTTTTTATAATAAATTCGCAAGCCGCGAGCATTACGCAAAAGATTATCAGATTGCTGATTTTTATGACGGCAAGCGCAGGTTTTGCAACATTTTTAAATGCGTACCCGAGGATGTCTCCGTGGGATATTCTGCCGAGTTCGGCAAAAATATAACAGAAAGCGCCACAAAATACTCCCCCCAGCATAGGCGAAATCGGCGAGGTATCGGCGAAATACAGCGCAATTTCTCTGCCCGATGCGAAACCCGCTCCTATCAAGGTGCCGATAAAGGTAAAGGCGAGCTTTAGGTTTTTTATGCTTTTCATAGTATTAAGATATCTTTCAGTTTTATATATTAGACTAAAAGAAAAAAGCGTTGATAACGATGTTTTTGTATGTTATAATTATTTATAAAATCGGAGAGCCATGAAAAGGTACATAAACGCTATTTTTATATGTCTTTTTGCAATGCTGTTGTTGCCTGCTTTTGTTATAGGCTTTTCTCCCCGTGAAAGGGCGGCGTCTGCCTTTGATAATCTTGTTTTTTTGCAGGCCGAGTGTTTGGACTTTGATGCAAATACCGTATCCTACGATACCGAAAACCCTGTTTATGCGCGGGGCATAAAGTTGACGTTCAGCGTCAGCACGCAATACTGCGTCTTTATCGTAGTCAAGAACGGCGAGGAGATTTCGCGGTCTGCCCCTTACGAAACAGAAGGTGGCGCGGCGCAATACTCCGTCACGATGAACGGCGAGCTAATCATAAAGTGCTATGCCGCTGACAGCCAAGGCGCGTTGCTTCCGGTGTATGCAGAAGTCAATGTACGAAGCGACAACGCCGCGCCGCAACAAGCTGCTGTTTCAGAAATGACGGAATGGACAAGACGCGAGAACGGTTTTGCCGTGCAGGTGGTGCTGGGCGTTGACAACGGCAACTCAGGCGTGAAGAAAGCCGAAATTGCTATAGACAGCGGCGAGGGGGTCGAAGTTCGCACGATAGAAAGCCCCGCGCTAAATGATTACTTTACGATATACGAGCCGACTACGGTACACATCACGGTGTTCGACAACGCCGGCAATTATTCTACCAAACAATACATCTATGACAAATTTGATTCAACGCAGCCTTCTGCGCCGCAATTTGTATTTACTCCGAACGTGGCGGTAGGCGAAGGCACAAACGGCTATGCCAGAGAGTATTTAGTGACTATCAGCTACGGCGAGGATGCAGACGAACCCGGCAATGACGGCGGTTCGGGCATAAAGCCGGGCAGCATGCGTTATACCTTGAACGGAGAACAATTCGTATATGAGGGCAGTTTTTATCTTGCCGAGCACAGGTTGTTCACGCTCTCGGCGTATTATCAAGACAACGCAGGCAACACCTCTCCGGTGGTTTCCGCCGAAGTCAACAATCTCGACAGAATTGCGCCGTCACTCAGCGATATTCATCTAAACATAGATTTGACGAAGGCTTTGCCTTATACCTTAAGCGCTATTTGCACGGACAGCCATAGCGGCATTGACAGAATACAAGTTGCGGGAGAGAATTATACTTTCACAAAACAAATGCATAATGTTTATTCGGCGTCTTTTGACAGCCTTGACAAGGAGCTTTTGCAGATTACCGTCTTTGACAACGTCGGCAACTACAACACTTCAAGTCTTATCGTGCCGCATTTCGGAACGCTGGATCTCGAAGATATGGCGGAGGAATACAACACAAAATTTCTTGCTCTCGACGGCAGCCAATACAATCAAGCCGCCTGGCAAAACCTATTGGATTTATACGGCGACCTCAGCCTGTTTTTTGAGTCTGCCGACACCACGTTGTCCGATTTTGATATAATCTCGGCGCAAATAGACAGCGCCATAACCGGCGCGATAAAATACAAATACTTCATACATAGCGTGCCCCCCGGCATAAACCTCAACATTTCTTATGTTGCCGACCCCGCCGATTTTCCCAATATGAAAAAGGGTGATACGGTTACGCTTGTTATGCAAAAGATAGACAAGGACGGCATTGAGCTTGATAGCCTGCTATTTCGCGCGGCATCACTTAGCGGCTTTGATATCGCGTTCGCCAATCCCTTTATGGCAAAATTCGTCTATAACGATATAGACGTTGCCTATGTTTTCGACAATGGCGCGCTGGTGACTATCCCCGTACCTATGGGCTACGAAGAAAGGATGTTCGCCATTATTGATCTTGACAGCCAGCAAAAACTCGAGACCGAGGTAATAAACAACACGGTTACATTCAAGCTGAAAAAAGCCGGCAGGTACGCCCTGGTGACAGAGGGCGCCGTAAAAACCGACGTAAGCCCCCCTCCGTCGGGAGTGCGAGTCTTTGGCAAAATACTTAGCTGGGGCGCATTTTTCGGCACGATAGGCGGCGTTGTGGCGGTGACGGCAGGGCTTGTGGCGCTGCTTACCCTCAGATATAAAAAACCATACACAAGAAGAATTAAACCTCCCAAGGAAACTGAAGAAGAATAATTTTTGAAAAAAATAAACGGCAAATTAAGACAAAAGTGAGCTGAAAATTATGTTATCTTCATTAAAAAGTTTTGCCCTCGAGGGCATAAACGGCTTTCCCGTTGAAATTGAGGTATACGCGCAGTCGGGCATACCTTCTTTTGATATTGTCGGGCTGCCGGGCACAAGTATCAAGGAAGCGCGCGACAGGGTGAGAGCCGCCGTCAAAAACAGCTCGTATGATTTTCTTCCACGCAAAATCACCGTAAATCTTGCTCCATCCGATACGAAAAAGGACGGTTCGGGCTTTGATTTGCCCATTGCCGTGGGCTTTCTTATCAGCACGCAACAGATACCCGCAAAGAACTATCAGGAATATATATTCCTCGGTGAGCTGTCTTTGGACGGTTCGCTGCGCAGACTCAACGGAGTAATGCCGATAATGATTTCTGCTTTGCAATCGGGGCACAAAAAATTCATAATTCCCAAGGGCAACGCCGCTGAAGCGTCTTACATAAAAGGTATCGAGGCGTACGCTTTTGAGACGCTGTCCGGCGTAGTCAACTTTTTGATTGGCATTTCCTCAGTAAAGGCCGTGCCTTTCGCGGAATACGGCGCAGGCGCCGTTGCCGACAAGTACGGCATAGATATTTCAGATATAAAAGGACAAGCCATGGCAAAACGCGCGCTCGAAATCGCCGTTTCCGGCTCGCATAACCTTCTTATGTGCGGCAGTCCCGGCACCGGCAAAACCATGCTGGCAAAATGTGTGCCGACTATTATGCCGCCTATGACCTTTGCCGAAGCTATCGAGGTAACAAAGATCCATTCCGTTGCCGGACTTCTCGACCCCGAAGAGGGTATTGTCACCGCAAGACCTTTCCGCACCCCTCACCATACCGCAAGTCTTTTCAGCCTTACGGGCGGCGGAGCCAGAAGCACGCCGGGCGAAGTAAGTCTGGCGCATAACGGAGTGCTTTTCCTTGATGAAATGCCCGAATACCCCAGACATACGCTCGAAACGCTGCGCCAACCTTTAGAAGACGGCGCAATTACCGTCACGAGAGTGGCGCGTACTGTAGAATATCCCGCGCATTTTATGCTGATAGCCAGCATGAACCCGTGTCCCTGCGGCTATTCGGGCAGCCGTACGAAGCTCTGCACTTGTTCGGCAAAGGACATAAAAAGTTATATGTCAAGGCTTTCGGGTCCGCTGCTGGACAGAATAGACCTGTTTGTGACCGTGGACGGCATAGAATTCAGAGAGCTGCGCGGCGGCTCCGGAGCCGAGGACAGTCTTAGCGTGAGACGGAGGGTGGAAGCGGCGAGAAATATACAGCTGGAACGGTTCCGCGACGAGGGCATATATACCAATTCGCAGATGAACAGCCGCCAAATAAAAAAATACTGCGCCATTGACGCGCAGTCAGAAACCCTGCTCGAGAATGCCTTCAGCCTACAGAAGCTGTCGCCGAGGGCGGCGGCGCGCATTCTAAAGACCGCCAGAACGGTTGCCGACCTCGACGGCGCGGAGAGCATACGTGTTGAACACATAGCAGAAGCAATACAATTCAAAACCGTTGACAAAAAGGAAATAGGATACTCGTTATGAAACTTCAAGACTATCATAAAGCGCTTTTTATGCTGAGAAGAACAGAAGGTATCGGCGCGGCGAAAGCGTCAAGGATACTCGAGCTGGTAAAAAACGTAGGGGATATTTACGCCAACCTACAAAAGGTGCGCGAGGGCGTAGTTGCTGCCGTCGGACAGCGGCTTTTTGAGGAGCTTGCCGAAACGCGCGATAAAATAGATTTCGACGGCGAAGAGCAAAAAATAAATCTTCACTCGGTAAATATATTGTCAATTTGTGACGAGAACTATCCTTTTTTATTAAAACAGTTTGACGATAAGCCATTAATGTTGTATTGTAAAGGAAATATGGAACTTCTTGGAAGTCCTTGCTTTGCCGTCGTGGGCACCAGAATGCCTACGAAATACGGGCTGAGGGTTACCGAGGAGTTCGTAACCGCGCTTTCGAGAAGGTTTACTATTGTCAGCGGTCTAGCAAGCGGCGTGGATACCGCGGCGCACAAGGCGGCGCTCGAGAACAGAGGAAAAACTATAGCCGTGCTCGGCAACGGCATCGAACGGGTATATCCCCCGGAGAATCTGGGGCTATACAATGAAATAGCCGAAAAAGGGCTTATTATAACTGAATACGATATCGGCACTCAGCCGCAGCAGTACAATTTCCCCGCCAGAAACCGAATTATAAGCGGGCTTAGCAGGGGAATACTAGTTACCGAGGCCGGAGAGAAAAGCGGTACTATGACGACGATTAATCACGCAGTATCGCAGGGAAGAGAAGTTTTTTGCGTACCCGGTAGTATTTATAATAAAGCCAGCGGCGGCTGCAACAAGAGCATAAGAGAGTGTCAGTCCATTGCCGTAACGAGCGTCAGCGAGCTGTTCGAGGGTGTGGGTTTGCCCCCCGTCGAAGAAGAAAAGCCCTCCGCAATGCTTTTGGACGTTATGGAGGAGAGGATAGTCAGCTTCCTTGAGCGCAACGGCGAACAGCATTTCGAGGAGATACTTTCAGAGGTGGAATTACCCGTGCCGCAGCTGAATTCCTTGTTGATTATGTTGTCTTCACGGGGTATAATAAATAAATGCAATAACAATTATTGGAGCGTGTAAATGAAATTAGTAATAGTAGAGTCACCGTCGAAATCAAAGACCATTCAAAAATATCTGGGCGACGGTTACAAGGTTCTGGCATCGGGAGGGCACATTTGCGACCTGCCGGAAAAGAGTTTAGGCATTGACCTTCAGAACAATTATAAGCCGGAATACGAAGTAAACAAAGACAAGAAAGACACGATAAAAAAGCTAAAAGCCGCCATGAAAGGCACCGACGAAGTCTACTTAGCAACTGACCCTGACAGAGAGGGCGAGGCGATATCGTGGCATCTTGCGAACGTGCTTGAGCTTGAAAATCCCAAGCGTATAGAATTCAACGAAATCAGCTCAAAGGCTGTCAACGCGGCGTTACAAAAGCCCCGTCAACTCAACCTTGATCTCATAAATTCGCAGCAGGCGCGTCGCGTGCTGGACCGTCTTGTAGGCTACAAAATCAGTCCGGTGCTAAATAAGAAAATAAAATCCGGACTCAGCGGCGGCAGGGTGCAGTCTGCGGCTCTGAAGATGATCGTCGACAGAGAACGTGAAGTGACGGCGTTCGTGCCTGAAGAGTACTGGAATATCTTTGCCATGCTATTGAAGAAGGCGAAGGGCGCAGGCATAAAAGCCGCCCTGAACGACTACAACGGCAAAAAAATAAAGGTGACGAGCGAAGTCGAGGCAAAGGCTGTCGAAAAGAACCTCAAGGGCGCAGAATGGATAGTGGACAGCGTAAAAAGAGGTGTGTCAAAATCACGACCCTTCGCGCCGTTTACGACCAGCACGCTGCAACAGGACGGCTCCCAAAGACTGGGTATAAGCGCTCCCGAAGTTATGAAACTTGCGCAACAGCTCTATGAAGGCATAAATATCGAGGGAGAGGGTCAGACGGCTCTCGTCACATATATAAGAACGGACAGCGTCAGGGTGTCGTCCGATGCGCAGAAGGAAGCGCTGGATTTCATTAAGAGCGTTTATGGCGAGGAGTATACCCCCAAGAAACCGAATTTTTATTCTACGAAAGCCAGCGGTGTGCAGGATGCCCACGAGGCGATACGCCCCATTGCGCTGGACAAAACGCCGGAATTGCTGAAAGCTAAGATAGGCAGGAACCATTACAGATTATATAAGTTGATTTATGACCGTTTTATTGCCAGCCAGATGACTGACGCGGTCTATAATACGTTGAACGTGCACATAAACGCCGGAACAGACAGCGGAGTGTACGGCTTCAAGGTCGGCGGCAAGACTCTGGTCTTTCGCGGTTATACGGCGGCGTATGACAACTCAGTAGAGGACGAGGAGGAGGCGGGCAGCCGTTTGCCTGACCTAACAGAAGGCGAAAAGCTGGACTTCAAGGAACTCAAGAGCGAGCAAAAATTCACAAAACCGCCCTCGAGGTTTACCGACGCCACGCTAGTAAAAGCTATGGAAGAAAACGGCATCGGACGTCCCAGCACCTACGCCAGTGTCATAAGCGTATTGGCGAAGAGGGAGTACACGGTTAAGGAACAAAAAAACATTAAGCCTACCCCGCTAGGTGAAACTGTTGTAGAGTTTATGGAAAAGAATTTTGCCGACATTGTCGACTCAAAGTTTACGGCGGGCATGGAAACAAAATTGGATACTATTCAGAACGGCGAGGAATGGCAGAAGATAATCGCCGATTTCTATCCGCCGTTTGAAAAGAACGTAAAAATGGCTTATAGTTTAGAAAAGAAGGTAAAAATGGAGGACGAGGTTACGGACGTGGTCTGTGACAAATGCGGCGCCCTCATGGTAATACGAAGCAGCCGTTACGGCAGATTTATGGCATGCCCGAATTACCCTAAATGCAAAAACATAAAGAATATAGTAGAGACCGTAGGAAAATGTCCGAGGTGCGGCGGCGATATAGTTAAGAAAAGAACGAGAGCCGGCAAAACCTTCTACGGTTGCGGCAAATATCCGGAATGTGACTTTATGTCTTGGGAAGTTCCGGCTCCGCATCTCTGCCCCAAGTGCAACGGTGTGATGAGAATAACCCAAAAGGGAGATAATAAGAGTTATGTATGCATCAACAAGACTTGCGGTCATACCATAATACTTACCAATGACGGAGATTAAAATAATCGGCGGGGGGCTGGCAGGCTGCGAGGCAGCGTATCAGCTTCTGAAAAGGGGACATGCCGTCAAGCTCTACGAGATGCGACCGACCGTAAAGACGGACATACACAAGACCGCCGACCTGGCGGAGCTGGTGTGCTCAAACAGTCTCAAGAGCCTTGATGAGAACACCTCGCAAGGTTTGCTGAAATCCGAGCTGGCTATGCTGGATTCTCTGATTTTGAAAGCTGCCAACAAGCATGCGGTACCCGCAGGCGGCGCGCTGGCAGTAGAGAGAGAGGCTTTTTCTCGCGAAATAGAAAAAACCTTATCGGACTTTGACAATTTCACGCTGGTGAGGCAAGAGTGTGCCGAGATTGCCGACAATACCATTGTCGCTTCCGGACCGTTGACCTCCGGCAAGCTGGCGGAAAGCATAGATAAGTTGCTTGGTGGCAGCCGCCTATTCTTTTTTGACGCCGTAGCCCCGATTGTCACCTTTGACAGCGTGGATATGACAAAGGCGTACTTTCAAGGCAGGTACGGCAAGGGCGGAGACGATTATTTGAACTGTCCTCTGGACAAGGACGAATATTACCGTTTTGTCGAGGAGCTTGCAGGCGCGGAGAGAGTCATACTCCGCGACTTTGAGAAGGGCGACGTCTTCAACGCTTGTATGCCGCTGGAAGTTATGGCGGAAAGGGGCGCGGAGAGCCTTAGGTTCGGACCGTTCCGTCCCGTGGGGCTGACAAACCCCGACGGCAAACGTCCGTACGCCGTATTGCAACTGAGGAAAGAGGACAACTACAACCGGCTTTACAACCTTGTGGG
>JAQVME010000046.1 GCA_028703745.1 Clostridia bacterium | reverse complement strand
ATAAGTCTGCCTGCTGACTTCATAAAAGAGGATTTCAAAACTATCGACGAAAACATTTCATCCCTATATGTCAAGCTTGCCGTGGATTTCGGTTGGGATATGGACGATTTGGCCGCATACGATTTCTCCAGCCTTGTAGAATCCCTTATCGGAACGCAAGACTTTTATCTTGACCTAGGGCTGAGTATAATACCGGTTTTGAAGGTGCTTGAACAGATAGGCAGCTATTTCCGCTTGGAGATAGAAGGCAATGTCAACATCACGAACATAATTGAATCCGACCTCAGCTTGTCACTTTATACTCTGGACTACGTAACCGATGAATTGGGGAACGAAGTACTTACAAGGTCGGAGAACTATGTATTTAACATCCTTTATTTAAACGGGGATATCTTCTTGGATATGGAATCCTTCAATATCCAGCGCGCGCACATAGTCAACGCTATGGATTATTTCAAGTCGGTGTTCTCGGCTCTCGGTACGACGGTCACGCAGACCTCTTCCGCCAACAAACAGCTTGCGGGCGGTATGCTCAACGCATACGGCAATTACGCGCTGAATGCATCAGGCGGCAGAGCGCCCATTGACGTAACGCTTGATAAGACGGGACTTGCCGCGCATGTCGGCAGCGCCGCGGTGCTGGCTCTGCTCAATTTACTGGGCATAGACCTCACAAACGCTATGGAGTCAGTCGGCGAACTGAATATCGATATCGGCGTGTTCCAAGACGGACTGCTGAATATTGAAATATCCTTTAACGCCGTTGACGAGAACTTTATTCCCACGGGCGACGGCATGAGACTTCACCTCAAAATTAGAGACGATTTTGAAATAGACGTAGACGGCGCCAGCCACGAGTTTGCGCCGCCGTCGGAAATTTTTATAGAAATAAGAAATACCGTACCCATCATAGGTATCAGCACAAAAATCCTTATCGAGCTTGAAGCGGGCATGGTAACCGAAAGGCAGTTTATTAAAGAGCCGCTGAAGAGCTTACTCGAGAATCAAGGGCTTAACGAGGTTATTCAATCTATTATTCTTACCGTATGGAACAATCAGGATATGGTTTTTGAGATAGACATCAAAGCCAACATAAATCTGCTGAGCTTCAAGGATATAGAGCTTCAGATTACAATAAGCAACTGGAAGACGGGCAAGAGGTTCGCCCGACTCAACGTTAACGACGGCAACCTGTTTATTGATATCAGAGATATCGGCGGCGACAGAATATATATCGAGAACGTCACCGACATGCTGTTCGGAGATTCTGAAGAAGAGCAAACTTCGGGGCAAGCCGCAACTGAGCAGAACTTGTTCCAAGCAAGCGGCGCCTTCGCCAACAAGCTGACTATAGAAGCCATGCTGAGAGAGCAAGGGCTGTTCGTGCTTGCCAAGAGAGCTTCTATTGAAGCGTTGCTTTCGATGTTCAACCTGAACAATTTCGAAATCTTCAACGAGCTGCACGCCAAGATATACGCTTTGCCCGAAAACAAGAGTATGACGATAGGCGTCGAAATCGCTATGGGCGACAGGTACGTCAACGAGACCGAGATGGACAAGATTTTAGCTCTCGGGCTCTCCATAAACGGTATTAGGCTGAACTTTGAAAAATGGGATACGGGCACGCTCATTATCCCGCAAAAAATCAATTATCATCTCCTCGAAAACATAAACAGTCTTTCTTTCGGCACACAATTTACTTTGACGCTTGCCGACGAGAGCGGAATATACGATTTCACAAAACTGCTTGACTTGCTTATCGGCGAGGTTAACCCATTCTCGAGAGCGCTTGCACCCATACTGGCGCTTGAAGAGGATATGGGTGACACGCTGTATTTCGACGTAAAAGTAACCGTCGGTTTGCTCAACATACTTGAAGATTTGCAGGTTATGGTGGATATCTATACCGCAAACAGAAGTTTTGAAATGCTGATTACCTATATAAAAGGTGACTTGTATGTAGACGCGTCGAATATCGGTCTCGAAAAGATAGAAATCCGAGAGGTTATGGATATCTTTACGGTGCTGAGTGGCGGTGAGCTTACGGAAGAGGATCTCAATGACACAGAGAATAGTGATTATTATGCAAATCTGATGTATTATGAGTCGCTGTTCAACGCAGACCCGACGGAACTTTCTCTTGAGCAACAAATGGAAAGAGTCACCGCCATGGTAAAAATAGCCCTTGACGAACAAGAAGGTCTCACCATAAGACTGGTTTCCGGCATGATAAAAGCCGTGCTAAAAATGCTCGGCATTGATATCGACGAATATATCGGCGGTATCATAGAACCAAACGTCGAGGTGGGAGTAGACAAGCATGTCGAGCTAGAAATAAATATCAACCTTGAATCCTCCGAATACGACAGCGGAGATCTTGTATACCTCAACATGCTTCTCGAACAGACAGAAGGCAACAAGACTGAGGCGTGGGAGGAATGGCAGAATGATCTGAACAGCGCCGGACTTATTCGCTTGAGAGAATACGAAAAGGCAGAGGCGTGGAGATATATTTATCAACAAAGTTTGAGCGTTCCCGAGGCCCTAGCCGAAATGGACGCCATGCTTGACTGGGTCGGAGAGAGATATCCTCTTTATACCCACACAAAGAAGCTGGCTCTTGCTTGGGACAAACTAGTACAAAGCAGACAGACCAGAACGGCGATTTTCATGGAGGCTTTGCTGAATGACGACGCCGTGACAGCAAGAATGCTTGCTTGGGACAAGATGAGAGAGCTGGGCAACTCGCTGCAGATACAGATTTTGGATACCGTCTTCGAAGCCTTGGGCGACGAAGCCAGACGTAGCGAGGCGTGGGGCATACTCTACGGCAAAGACAGCCTCAGCCCCTCCGAAAAGGTCGCAATGGACATAATTCTGCTTACGGTTTCAACAGAGAACGAAGACTGGAATTCAGCCAGGCAGCGCGCCGAGGCATGGGACCGTTACAAAGGTTCACTCAGCCTGATAAACCCCGTCCATATTGCGATTTCTGCTATGATGGACAGAATTCTTGAAAAGGAAATAAAAGGAAACTTGTTCACCGAAAAGGACAAGAAGGCCATTGGCTGGCAGAGAATAATGTCAGATGAAGCCGCCAGCTTTGAAGGTGATTTGAGCTTTATCGAAGCCGAACTGGCGAACGGGGATACCATCGTCAGAGCAAATGCTTGGGATGCTCTGAAGGCATACGAACAGCAAAGGATTGATGTTCTCAATCAAGAGCTGGGCGCACAGACTCCGGCGACAGCCTTGTATCTCGATTTGCAAAATATTAACGCGCAAATAGCCGGCACAACCAACCAAGAACTGCTTGCAGAGCTTTTGAGCCAAAGGCTGACTATCGTTGCAAGAATAAACAATATAGGTATTGAGATTCAAGACATAAATATCACGCTTGATGAGATGGACGCTCTTGAAGCCGAACAGATGGGCACCGAGGCAGAATGTAAGGCCGAGGCGTGGGACTGGTGGCGCATTTATTCCATCACGATAGACAGAGTTATTCTTATGGATGGCATTCTCGAAAGCCAAGCGTGGGATTATATGTACCAGCTTTATCAATCGCTAGGCTATACCGCCGAGGTTCAGGAGATGGACGCCGAATATGCCGCGCTTTCCGGAAACGTGTATGATTTCGTCTATTTAAGAAAAGTAGAGGCATGGCGCAACCTCGGGTCACAAAGGTCATCCGACGCCGTTCAAGTTATGCTTGACAGGTTGGATAGCGTACAAAACGTTGAAGCAGCTTTTGACACGTTATATGACGAAGCCGCCGCAAAGAACCAAAACCTTGCCAGTATTTCGCTGGGACTATGTTTGCTCGGCGAAGAAATTGACGTCAAATTTGCCAACGAAACAAAATACATTGACCCCATATCGGGGCAATGGGCATCTACAGTTCCCGAGCTTTTGACGGCAACCGAGAAGCAAACCTACAAACCTTATGACGAGCTGAAATTATATTTCGAGCTCAATGCCAGCCTCGAAGTCGCTCTTGAAGAGGGTGTTTTGGGTATCAACGACATACTTGCGCTGTTCCCGGCTATCGGCGGCATAGAAAGCGCCGTCAGGTTCCTTGAAGAACACTCGCTGGTCGTGGAGCTTACCGGTATGGTAGGTATAGATTTCACAAAGCTGCTGTCCGAAAACTTAGAGGACATAGACGACTCTCTCAGAGCCGAAATTATGCTCAACTATTATATCCTTGATTATGAGAATGAAGGCTCTTCTGAAGAATTCCAACAGGTCATCCTTAACGCTTGGCTCATCGGCAGCGATATATATCTTCAGGGAGAAGTCTTTGACAGCACGCTGAACCTGCATGTACCCGAAATGTATATTGCAAGAATGCTGCTCAATATGGTGGGACTCAGCGACGAAGAGGTGGAGCTTAATCCGCTATCCAACGCCGTATACGACTCCATACCCGGCTATAGAGAATACAAAGAAGAAAGAGGCGAGTCCGTTCAAAACCCGTTTGAAGCGCTATACGAAGCCAGCGGCGATCAAGAGGTGCTTGCGTCAAGCTTGCTTGAAGCCCTCATCAGAGTCAATTCGCAAGAGGCAGGGCTTGTGCTCACCGCCGAGCTTATGACCGAGGTGCTCAAGCTTTTCCTCGGACCGGACATCAGCGACGAGCTGTTGACTATCGTGGACAAAATATTCACGGGAGGTACGCTGGGCGTAAATTATGACGATGACTTTAACGTCGGGCTGGTCCTCGAGAAGAAGCGAGAGGAAGGTAGCGAGACGGTGGGTTATATGATCGACTTCTCTATGTTACATGATACGGTAATAACCATTGACGATGCCACCTTCGACAATTTCTACAACAAATATACCTCCGAAGAATATGCTGCCTTGTTCGCTGAATGCTTCGTAATAAACGAGGTTATGGACAGATTTACTATAGGTGTGTCCTTGACTCTTGAGGCCGATTTTATCAAGCACATACTTGACTGGAGTACGCTGTTCAGCGTGCAAGAACTGCCCACAATCTTCCAAATAAGAATACTTGAAGCTCTGCAAGGACTTATAACATTGAATTTGCAGGCAGACATTGATTTAAAAGGTGGAATAGGCGCGCTCGATATCATAGGGCAGTTGGTAAATGAAGACGGTGAGATAATATTGCAAGTCTATTTTGAAGGCGGATATATCACCCGCGGCGAGATAGACCCCAGATTATATATTGAATCTTCGCTTTTAGGTATCCCAAAAATAAGGATTGACGTCGAAGCCGTCTCAATCTTTACCGGCATAGACGACGAATTAATCCGCAATTTCCTTATCACCACAGATGAGGTATCCGACGAAATGAATATGCCCGGCGCCATCCATAACGCCGACGATGACATAGCCGACGACGAGCAAACGGGACCCGAACTTATGGGTATAAGATTGGGCAATTTGTTTGAGAGCTTATCAATCGGCAAGGGCACCTTCGCGCTTGTGGCTATGCCTTCAGCTATTGCCAGCATTATTTCAGACTTGTTTAGTTTGCCCTTCGACGAGGTGGGAGATATCACGCTGACGCTGAACAACCTCGACAACACGCTCAGGCTTGTCGTGCCTATAGACGCGGGTATACGCGACGAGAACGGTGAAACCATCATTCCGTCAAAGCTCAACCTTGCTATGGGTATCAGCAAGGTGAATGCAAGGCTGGGTCCCAATGAGGACTTCTTTGCCGAAGTTGATTTCTCCGAATTCGAATCTCTTTCCAGCTACGCTTGGGCGGCAGAACTCAACAGCTCGCTAAAAATAAATGACGATCTGTGCGCTCTGTTCGACCTTTCGGAACTCACGATGCCTCTCATGGGCATTCAGCTTCAGATGCAAGCTGCCGAAGAGCTTGACATAGAACTAGACTTCAAGCTTTCTACCTTTGTATCCTTCGCTAACTTAAGCGACCTCAGGTTGCAGCTCGAGGTTACCCAGAACGGACAGCGCAAGATGATGATCGCGTATGTCGGCTCCGACATACAAGGAGATATCTTCGTTGATTTGAACGGCATAGCCCTTCCCGCGATGAAGACCACCGCCGTCAATCTCGGCACAATAGTAAAAGATATGCTAGGCGGCATGTTTGCCATTGATGAGGAGCCACAGACTGCGCCTATGAACGGAGATGAGGGCAACAGCCTTGCGCAGGCGGAAGCCATAGCCAGGATGTATCCCGACATAAAAGACATGCCATTCGGCGCCAATATGTTGCTGTTTATCGGTCACTCAAAAGAAGTAAGTCTGGCCATTACCGGCGGACTGATGACGGCGCTTTTTGAAAGCCTCAACAACGTTACCGACGGCGGAGTTCCCGATATGATTCTGGATATTCCGGTGTTTGATTCGCTAAAAATCGGTTATTCCGAAAAGGATGATTTGGCCGGCATAATGCTTGTTCTGGACGAATACAAATCCTTCAAAATAAATTACAGCTTTGAACCGAGTACTTCCATAATGAGGAATAAAGACTTCATCTACGACGAAATAGACATTATCGATCCCGCTCAAGAGGCGCGCGACAACGAGTACGAAAGCATAGATGTCATCGATACCGTTGCTCTGAATCTTGAAGCCGAGTTGCGCATCAAGACGCGCTCAGAAAAACCGGGTTTCCCAAAATCCGACGCCATAGTCGCCCTCGAAAAACTTATTGAAGGGCTTGTGGGCATGGAAGAAGGGAGCGTGGTGCTAGACCTTCAAGATACGGTTATGACCTTTGGCATTACCCTTGGTGTGGTCGTGAATTTCGCCGATCCTACCAAGACCAACGTAGCATTCGTCATACGTAACAACGAGAACCCGCTGCTATCCATATATTATATAGGCGCCACAAACAAGATTTATGCCGACCTGTCGAATCTCGGTCTTTTCAAGGTTTCGCTGACGGGTATAGATGTGCTTGGGTTGCTTTCGGGTCTGTTCTCCGAACCTCTGGTTACACCGGAGGAAGGCATTAACGTAATAGAACTTATGAACAGACTGCTGAGCGGCGGCGCTGAGGATGACGGGCTTATTGAAGAGGACGAAGGCTATCTAGTTACTTTCGTCACCAATGAAGGCACCACTGTTGAAAGCGTTACGGCGAAGAGCATTGAAAAGGCGCCTGAGACGAAGAGAGAAGGCTATATTTTCGAGGGCTGGTACGAAAGCGTGAATTTCTACGGCCTTGCCGCCGAATTCCCGTTTACCGTCAGGTATGCCACGACGCTTTATGCAAAATGGGCAGAGGACACTGCGCCGAAATTCCCCGTTACCTTTAATACGAACGGCGGCACGGCGGTAAGCAGCGTCACGGTATCCATTATTGAGAACGAGCCTGTCACCGAAAAGGACGATTACGTCTTCCGCGGCTGGTATATTACGTCGAATTTCAGCACGCCGAGAATTACTTTCCCGTGCTCCATAGTTGTGGCTACTACCCTTTATGCCAAATGGATAGAGGAAGAAGCCGCCCAGACATCGGACGTCACAAAAGAAGTGCCGACGCTGACTATGCTTATTAGCAATCAAGAGCTTATCTTCAACCCGAATACCGCAGTGCTGAATTCTTTCTTAGGCGGCGCGGGTATGGTCCTGCCGAATTTTGCAGACATCAGGCTGTCGATGAATGTTGCCGAGGGCATAAACAACCTTGCGTTCAACATGAAGATTGACAATCTGGGTAACAGCGTTAACCTTACTGTACCAAGAGGCGGCTTGACGATATCATTCAACGATAATACCGTCAAGGTACCTTCGGCGTTCCAACTCACCAAATACGGTGGACTTAGCGGTCTGACCTTCAACAGCGAAGGCGGTTTCAACATAGACACGCTTACGCTTGTCGACAGCGTGCTTGACGGCATAAAGCTTTACAATCTCGAGATATTCCTTGACAAGAGAACGGATTATTGGGAAAGAAAAGATTTATATACCGTTTATCCGCCGGCGGATACCGCAACGGGTCCCGTATACTATCCTGACGACGACGCCGGATATAACGGAGTGCTAACGGATTCGCAACAAGCAATGCTTGCTACGCTGAACGTGTTGAAGGCGCTTGCGACGCTTGCCAAAGCCGGAGACTTCGGTAGCGCCATTGGCGATATTGTTACGGGCGTAGATACCGATACTAAGGAACCCATATTCTACCGAAACCGCTACAAGAGAGGTCGGTTGCGTCTCACAAAGACTGTCGGCAACGCCATTGAGGTGGGAGTGCAGACTCTTTCTTGGAATACCGGCTCGACGAATATATATATAGAGAAACACAGGGTGTTGCTACAACTGGGCTCTCAATTCAATATTAAGATACCTGTTGTAAATATTTCCATACCCCTGGCAAAATGGGGCAACTCGATGCTGTCGGGTATGACGGGCGCTAATTCCTTTGAGAACAAGGGTATTCTTCTGCCGGTCGCGTTATATCCGAGAACGCTTTTTGAAAGTGACGAAACCGTAGTAAACACCGGCAGATTGTACGGACAAATAATGTCGCCCGAAGGTCCC
>JAQVME010000045.1 GCA_028703745.1 Clostridia bacterium | reverse complement strand
GCGCCTATCGCGTGATATTCTCCGTCCGGACAAATAATGACGGCCGTTCCATGACGCCTAGTCGCGAACAGTTTGTTGCGTAATTCAACAATAAATGGATATGCGCATTCGAGTATTGTGCGCACTATTGAACTGCGAATGTGCTCTTTCCAAATACATATCTTATTATCCTTTGATGCACATGTTATCTCGTTCAAGGCGCGTTCCAGAACTTTTGTGTAAATTTCTACGAAATCTTCTGCTCTCTGGGCTTTGCCGAATTCTTCAAGAATTACCTTAACGGAGTCTTCCTTGTTCTCTTGCTCAAGATATCCTCTGAACCTTTCATAAAGCTTATCCATATCTTCTTCCTCTCAATCAGATTAATGCTTTTTGCGATATTTGTTTGGTTCCACCAAACGCTATAATAAAAGACATACGTATGAAACTTATGCCTCTTGTCTTTGAAAATCCCTTTGCCGGACTATATAAGGAATTTCAGTTTGCGGTAAATGACTATACATATCAAATCTATAACCCAGAATAAGGGGAACAATAGTATATTAAATATTGCGCCCGGAAGGTTCTTTTTCGTAAACCTTGAATAAACGCCCAGCAACAGATTAGTTATTGGAATTATTGCAAGTATTACGCTTGCTAAATACCCGAGGTTCAGATATCCTTTTCCCTTGCTACCTTTCGCCATCTTTTCTCCTTTGCTTTTTGTCTGACATATTTTTGTTATCATCACCTAAATATTACCACACAAACAGTATTTTTTCAAGAATTAAATTTCTGAACGGGTTGAAGCTGCCATAACCAATGTTGTTAGATCTTTAGTGTTGCCCGCTTGCTTTTCTATAAATGTACGAGGCAAGGCGCCTTACCTTTTTTTACAATTGTATTTTATCCTAATAAATGTTATAATAATTTCATTGCTTACATAGAGGTAGACGTGAAGAATTTAATATTAAACATCGAAAACTATTTTAGAGACAACTGGCAGAATGTACTTGATAAAGGTATTGCTTTGCTTTTGAGTCCACTTGAAATTATTGAAATATTCTTTCTTTATTACAATTCCTTGAACGAGCCCCTATCCCGAGACATCATCATGTTCCAACTCGCAGACATGAAAATTCACCAGATAACCGATACTCTTACGCAGATAAAGAACTCCTTATCCGAATATATTCTATCATCGACCTAAAATCCGTAAAATCTTACATCCGCCGACAAAATTTTCAAGGTTATTTCATATTTGTACAAATTACTTTCAAAAATAGTATTGCTATTGAAAAAGCGCTGTGCTATAATTGACATATTAAACAAATAATCAACAAAAAGGAGTATTTTATGGAAAAAATGAATGTTGCGCTTGCCGACAGCAATATTTCCCTATTGCTTGACGCGAAAAATTACTTCGATGACGACAATGAGATAAACCTCATAGCCACGCTGTCCAATATCCATCAGCTGAAGTCAATTAATTATGTTGACGTGCTGATTATCGACTTGTCCATGTCTACAGACGATGTTTCTATTGACGACTGCTGCCACCACTTTTCCAAGAAACCTGCATTGGTTATTACCGTTGAAGAAAAAACCGAGGATTTGTTGGAAAGAACGCTGCGTTACAGCGCCAGGCTTATGCTGTGCAAGCCGTATACAATGGAGGACCTACGCGGTAAGCTACTTTCGCTGAAGTCCGCTCCAAGCTCTTTCAGGCTGCGTCTGAACGAGAACAAGATGCTAGACGAAAAATTGTCGAATATCTTCATCCGCTCGGGCATACCTCCCCACATAAAAGGATACCAATTCCTGAGAGAAGCAGTCAAGCTTTCCGTATCCAAGCCCGACATGATAAACAACATAACAAAGAAACTATACCCCTCCATCGCCGACCAGTTCAACACCACCGCAAGCAAGGTAGAAAGAGCCATTCGCCACGCAATAGAGGTAGCTTGGAGTCGGGGCAAAATAGAGAACATAAACTTGATATTTGGCATAAAAATATACTCAAAAGGCGAGAAACCCACGAACGGAGAACTAATAGCTCTGATTGCCGACAAGCTGATGATCGAATGCGGCTGATTGCCGAGTATTTAAAAGTATATAATTAGGGTGCCCTTTATTAATTAACGGGCGCCCTAAGCGAGTCTTTCGAAGCTGCCGTCGTCTCTACGGACTATTTGGACAACCTTGCCCTCCGGCATCTGATTGTGTTCAACCTTCCGCATGTCGTAGGGTTTTATGGCGCAACCGTACACTCCGCGGATTTCGCTGCTGAGAAAGAAGCTGTACGCCTTGTCTTCGGATACTATGATATGATCCACGAGGTCAACGTCAACGCTTTTTAACATATGCTTGAGTTCTATGGTCAGAGCGATATCCGAATCGCTGGGCTGCACGACTCCCGAAGGGTGATTGTGCGCAATAATCAGGTTTACCGCTTTGTAGCGCAGAGCAATATCAATAACGGCTCGCGGGCTCAACAGCACCGAGGACAAATCTGCGACCCCCGTTTCGACGACAGCCGTTATTCTTTGCTTGGCGTTCAGGCATATGACGTAGAGGCTCTCCATGTCACGTTGCTGAAGGTTGGCGTCAATGAGCGGCAATATATCGTCTATGTTTACTATGGGCTTCTTTTTTTCGAATTTGCTCTTTTTGTATTCGCGAAAAAGCTGGGGGAGAAGATTGAGCAAAATGGCGGCGTTTTTTGTCATACCTTTGACGGCGAACAAGTCTTCGATGGTAGCGTCCAGTACGCCCGCTAAGCTACCGAACTTTTTTATGAGATTGTGCGCAATAAGGTTGGTATCCTTGCAAGGAATGCCGAAAAATAGCAACAGCTCGACAATTTCGTGCTCACCGAATTTGTCCAGCCCGATATTTAGCAGCTTTTCCTTCATCCTTTCTCTGTGTCCCTGATGTTCAACAACCACTGTTACACCTATATTTACATTTTTTGAACTAAATATAATTATACAATGACATATATCGAATTACAAGGACAAATGCCGAATTAAGAAAAAATTAAAACATTTGTTTGTTTTTATCTGAAGGCACGCATGCCTTTATAGACGGAGTTTTTGCCTAAATTTTGTTCAATTTCGAGCAATCTGTTATATTTTGAGGTACGTTCACTACGCGACAGCGAGCCCGTCTTTATTTGGTCGGTGCCAAGTCCTACGGCAAGGTCTGCAATGATATTGTCTTCAGTTTCGCCCGAACGGTGCGACATTACAGTAGTAAAACCGGCTTTTTTTGCCATATTAATTGCGCTAATTGTTTCTGTGAGTGTGCCTATCTGATTGGGCTTGATGAGTATGGAATTGGCAACCTTTAGGTCAATTCCTTTTTTCAGCCTTTTTACGTTGGTAACGAATAGGTCGTCACCTACGAGCTGAACTTTTTTGCCCATGTTGGCATTTATCAATTGCCAAAGCTCCCAGTCCTCTTCATTAGCGCCGTCTTCAATCGAGATTATCGGATATCCTGCAACCATGCCTTCCCAATACCCCGCAAGGTCCTGCTTCGACATGCGCACTTTGGCTTTTGGCAGCAGATAAGAGCCGTCAGCAGTTATCCATTCCGTGGCGGCGGCGTCCAAAGCAAAATTGATATCGCCTTCGTATCCGGCGTTTTTCACTGCCTCAGAAAGCAGCCCGAGCGCGAATATGTTGTTTTTCAAATCCGGAGCAAATCCACCCTCGTCTCCCACCGCCGCGCTCAGTCCTTTCGACAGCAACAGCTTCTTAAGGTGCTGAAAAACCTCGGCGCATTTTCTTATGGCTTCCGAAAAAGATACCGCGCCCGTAGGCACAATCATAAATTCCTGTATGTCGAGATTGTTTGAGGCGTGAGCCCCCCCGTTTATGACGTTGCACATCGGCACGGGCAATACCCTTGCCCTATTGCCACCTAGATATTCGTAAAGCTCAACGCCCTTGTCGGCGGCGGCGGCGCGCGCGGCGGCAAGCGAAACAGACAGCAAGGCATTGGCGCCCAGCCTTGCCTTGTTCTCGGTGCCGTCAAGCTTTTGCATTGTCTCGTCGATAAGCTGTTGCTCCCCGACGGGCATTCCTATTATACTTTCGGCAATTTCGCCGTTGACGTTTGCAACGGCTTTCAATACACCCTTGCCCAGATATCGATTCTTGTCATTATCTCTTAGCTCCACCGCCTCGAAAGCCCCCGTTGACGCGCCCGAAGGCACGGCTGCCGAGGCTTTTATGCCGCTGTCCAGTGTTATCGTGGTTTTCACCGTGGGAAAACCTCTTGAATCGAGTATTTCCATGGCGCTTATTTGCGTAATAATTGCTTTATTCATATTTCCTCCTTTAGCCTGCGGCTCTTTTTTGCTCTTTTGCATTGCTCCAACGTCCGCAACGGTCTCCCCATCTTGCCACAACCTGACTGTCGGCAAGCAACTCAACCACCTCGCAACAATTCGAACAATGCGAACATTGAAAACTGACTGCCTCATACTTACTTTTTATTATATCAAAGCCGTGGAAGATTGTATATCCCTTCTTTTCCGTCTCCTCCCTCGCCAGAATAGCCGCGCCGACGGCGCCCATAACGTCATAGTTCTCAGGCACAATAATCTTTTCTTTGAGTTCGCGCTCAAATGCCGACACAATGCCCACATTGGCAGCAACACCCCCTTGAAAGAGTATGGGCGACTCAATGGCTTTGCCCTTGGCAAGATTGTTTAGATAATTCCTCACAAGCGCCTCGCACAGCCCGTTAATTATATCTTCAAGGCACTGACCGGTCTGCTGTTTGTGAATCATATCCGATTCGGCAAAGACCGCGCACCTTCCGGCTATTCTTACGGGATTTGAGGACTTCAATGCGTAGCCGCCGAATTTCTCTATGGGAATATTCAGCCTTGCCGCCTGCCTATCGAGGAAAGAGCCGGTACCTGCGGCGCAAACGGTATTCATGGCAAAATCATAAACCATACCGTCCCTTATAATAATAATCTTCGAGTCCTGACCTCCTATCTCAAGTATGGTTCTGGTGTCCGGGCGCACAGCAAGCGCCGCCACTGCGTGGGCGGTTATTTCGTTCTTAACGATATCGGCGCCTACGATAAGCGAAGCAAGCTGCCTGCCGCTGCCGGTTGTACCCGATGCGGCAATGCTATATCTGTCGCCTATAAAATCTCTAATTTCTGTCAACCCCTCTTTGAGTATCCTTATTGGTTCTCCTTGGGTTCTTAAATACAGCTTTTTGAGGACTATGCCGTTATCGTCCAGCAGCACGAAATTAGTACTGACCGAACCTACGTCAATGCCCAGATAACACGAGTTCATTGTTTGCCTCCTTAATTTGCCTTCTGCGCCTTAGCATGTCCACAAAAGCGTCGATTCTGGTGATATAGCCCGCCTCACCCGTTATTTCGTCCATAACAAGCGTCAGCACGGGAATGTCGTAATCCTTCGTCACCGACGGCATGATGCTGCCGGCTACTATCTCCGGCATACAAGTCAATGGATAAATCTGTATTGCTCCGTCATAATGCTGCTTGGCGTATAGCACGGTATTGCCCAAAGTTTCTTGGGCGTGCCCTCCTATCGCAGTTTTTAAATATGGTTCGGCTTCGCGTTCGAAAGGCTGTTTTTTACGCATATGCAGTCCGCCCAATATAATATGTTCCTTTATCCAATGGCTTATATATAGCGAGCGGTTGACTTCCACACCCATATTGCCCAGCATTTTTTCTATATCCAGATTTGTAAACGGCTCAATAAGCGTATATATCTCGCCCACAATGCCTATTTTTATCGGCGCATAGTCCTTGTCAATCTCCGTGGACAGCAACAAGTTTCGGGTTTCTTCGATTAAATGAGCTATTGCCTTCGCGCCGTAAACCGTCTTTACCGTGTCAAAATATTTTTGCATTATGGCGTCGGTACTGCCCTTTCTTATTTCTCTGGGTCTGATTCGGAAACTCAGCTCCTCAAGTTTGTCGGCTGCCGTTTGTATGCGCATTGCCTTATACATAGGCAGCGCGAGAGAAGAAACGCTTCTGCCCCCGATCATTCTCTTCAACCGGCAAAGCAATTCGGGTATGCCCTTTTCGTTTACCTCCAGCGTTATTATCTCGACGTTATAACCCAGTCCTGCGAGAATTTCCTTGTGCATTTCCGCGTAATATCCGAAACGGCAAGGGCCGCAACCGCCGGTAATAATAATCGTATCTGCGCCCTGCTCAATACTTTCAATAAAATTTCCTATATTAATTTTCAGAGGGAGGCACGCCATTTCAGGCGCGTATTTTGTGCCCAGCTCCAACGTGCGTTTGTTGCACTTCGGTGGGATAATATACTCGACGCCCATTTCGTCGAACAGCGTTTTTACAAGGACATACACGTTACCCATGTGCGGAAAGGTCACTATCATTTCTTTTCCTCCATTTCAGCATGTCGATAAACGCTTCAAGCCTGGTGTTTATACCTGCCTCGCCCGAGTGTTCGTCAAGCACTATAAGATAAAAAGGTATATCCGTCTGCCTTCTCAGCCTTCTTTCACATAACTCGGCGATAAAGGAGTCGATACCGCAACCAAACGACATAAGATAAATGACGCCGTCAACGTTTTTCTGCTCGGCAAAATGCATAGCTGCGCCCATTAGCCGCCGAGCAAAGCTCCAAAAGACCTTCTTGTCGAGCTTTGCAGCGTTGCCGTCGACTATTCCGCCTTGTATCAATTCGGGCGTAAATACTCTTGCGCCGTTTTCGTAAAGCTTGCCGAGCAGTCCGCGGTTAATATAATCGTCATAGAGATTATAGATATGACCGATAACGGCAATTCTTAGACCGTCATTGTCGGGCACTTGACGGTTTTCGAGTATCTGCGCAGGCAGTCTGCCGCCCTCAACCTGCTTTCTGTACCTGTCATTTGCTTCCATGGCAATTTGCGCGGCAGTCCATATTCTTGCTTTATCTTCGGTAAAAAAACTTCCTGCCTCAAAGAATGCCTCTTTGAGTTGCGCATTGCTCTTTCTCAAATTTACCTCGCAATCAATGATTGGGGGAAGGTTGGGCACCGAACTGCGTATCATGTCCGGCAGTCCCGTAAACTTCGGGCAAATATATTCGTTTCTTGCGACGCTTTTCATTCTAGGCACAAAAAGGCAATCCGCCTTGCCTATAAGGTTAACTATATGTCCGTGAAACAGCTTAACGGGCAAGCACGCCTCGTTAATGCAATACTTGACCCCGTCGTTGAGTATCTTGTTGTTGGTTCTGTCTGAAAGCACGATTTCGGCTCCCACATTCTCGAAAAAGGTATGCCATAACGGATAATAGTCGTAATATAACAGCGCTCTGGGTATTCCTATCTTCTTAAACAAAAGCTCACCTCTCATGCAAGGTTATTATGAATAGATAGGTTCCTTTTATTCTGGAAAATGAAAAAGGCGCGCCTCAATCTTTTTGTTGAGAGCAACCCCGCAATTAAAACAAAGTATCTTCTGATAAAATCTATTTCGCCGACTCCAACGCGTTGGGACAACCGGCCATATGACACTACTGCTGTATGCCACTCTCTCTATATTCCCTGTCAATATCTTGCTGTTATTATAGCGCCGCCACGCCTGAAGCGCCGAATTATTGCATATATTTTGATTTTATGGAGGTTGACAAAGCTTCTTTGTATGATATAATTTTTATAGTAAAAAAAATTATAAAGGAAGTGTATTATGGAAAGAACTAGATGGTACAAGGACTCTTTTGTCTATCAGATATATCCCAGAAGTTTTTGCGACAGCAACGGCGACGGTGTCGGCGATATCAGAGGAATTATCTCAAAGCTCGATTACTTGCAGGAGCTGGGCATTACCGCAGTTTGGCTTTCCCCGTGCTACAAGTCGCCGAATGACGACAACGGCTACGACATCAGCGATTACCGCGATATCATGGACGAGTTCGGCACGCTCGAGGACTGGCAAGAGATGGTCGACGGCATGCACAAAAGAGGCATAAAGCTTATTATGGATTTGGTGGTCAACCATTCTTCGGACGAGCATTTCTGGTTCAAGGAAGCGCTAAAGGGCAAAGATAACCCTTATCGCGATTATTATATCTGGCGCAAAGGCAGAGGAAAGGACGGCAAGAAGGTTCCCAACAATTGGACCTCCCGCTTCGGCGGTACGGCGTGGGAATACGACAAGGCAAGCGGCGAGTTCTATCTTCATCTTTTCACAAAGAAGCAGCCCGACTTGAATTGGGACAATCCCAAAGTAAGACAGGAAGTTCACGATATCGTGAAATATTGGCTGGACAAGGGCTGCGACGGCTTCCGCTGCGACGTCATAACCTATATCTCAAAAGAAGAAGGTCTCCCCAACGGCAAGCTAAATCTCGGCATAATGGGCGACGAAAAATTCACGCACGGGCCTAACATTCATCCCTACCTCCACGCCCTCAACAAAGAGGTGCTTTCAAAATACGATTGTATGACCGTAGGCGAAGGTCCGGGCATGGACGTCAAAAACGCCATAGATTACACTGCAGAGGAGAGGGAGGAATTGGACACGGTATTCACCTTCGAGCACATGAACTCCGACGCTTTCTTACAGTTCCTGCCACGAAAATTCAA
>JAQVME010000044.1 GCA_028703745.1 Clostridia bacterium | reverse complement strand
GTACGGCTATCAGCTGGCGCAAAAACATATTTACAAGGAAGGCGAGTTCGACCAGGTGGACAGATTGCTTTTCGACTTGCGGAACAATCCGCAAAGCAGAAGAATTATTGCCAATATGTATAACCACAGGGACCTTCACGAAATGCATCTTTACCCTTGCGCCTATTCGCTTACGCTCAATACCGCGGGAAAGACGCTTAACGCTATTTTAAATCAGCGCTCGCAGGATATGGTCGTCGCCAACAACTGGAACGTAGTGCAATATTCCGTACTGGTGAAAATGCTTGCGGCTTCGTGCGGGCTGGTGGCGGGAGAGCTGGTGCACATCGTAGCCGACGCGCATATATACGACAGGCATATCCCCGTCCTCGAGGAGTTGCTTAAAAGACCGCAATACGACGCGCCGCGTCTGGTCATGAACGAAAAAGAGGATTTTTACAGCTATAAAGTTGAGGACTTCGCCTTGGAGAACTATCGGTTTTCTCCTTTGGGCGCGAGGTTACCGGTGGCGATATGAAAACAATAGTTGCAGTAGACAAAAAATGGGGCATAGGCAAGAACAACGACCTGTTGTTCCATTTGAAGAAAGATATGGAGTATTTCAAAGAGAAAACTCTCGGCAAAGTAATCGTGATGGGAAGCAACACTCTGCTTTCCTTTCCCGGCGGCAAGCCGCTCAAGGGCAGAACGAACGTCGTGCTTTTCCCCGGAGGCAGCCGCGATGACTGCATAGTGGCGCAGAGTCTGGACGAGCTGTCGCAACTGCTGAAGAATTATCCTTCCGAAGATATTTTCATAGTGGGCGGCGCAATGTTTTATAGAACCATGCTGCCGTATTGCGATACGGCGTATATCACAAAGGTTGACGCCGACGGCGAAGCCACCGTATTTTTTGAAAATTTGGACACGCTTTCCGGATGGAATTGCCTGCAAGAGAGCGAGAAAACAAACGACAACGGATTTGACATACGCTTCAGCGTATATAAAAACAAAGAAGTAAAAGAATTCTAACTTATGGAGGACTGATGAAGATTTTGATGAAAACGCCGATTGTAGAAATGGACGGCGACGAGATGACGAGAATACTATGGCAAAAGATTAAAGAAAAACTGCTTTTGCCTTTCATAGATTTGAAAACCGAATACTACGACCTTGGACTCATTGAGCGTGAAAAAACCCTCGACAAGGTGACGGCAGATGCCGCTCAAGCAATAAAGAAATACGGAGTGGGCGTCAAGTGCGCCACTATTACTCCCAACGCGGAGAGAGTAAAGGAATACAACCTCTCCAAAATGTGGAAATCTCCCAACGGCACCATAAGAGCTATACTTGACGGCACGGTCTTCAGAACGCCGATTATGGCGCGGGGTGTGCAGGTGCTGCTGCCGTCGTGGACAAAGCCTATCACTATTGCCCGTCACGCATACGGCGACGTCTATGGCGGAGTCGAAGCGTACACCGCAACGGAGGGCAGGGCGGAACTTGTCATGCCAAGCGGAGAGAGAAAAGTTATTTTTGATTTCGCAGGTGGCGGCGTCGTGCAGGCTATGCACAATACCGACAAGAGTATACGCTCCTTTGCAAAAAGCTGTATGAACTATGCCTTAGATACCAAGACGGATTTGTGGTTTGCCACAAAGGACACCATAAGCAAGATATATGATCACCGTTTTAAGGATATTTTTTCAGAGGTCTATGAAAGCGGGTATGCCGCAAAATTTAAGGAAGCCGACATAGAGTATTTTTATACGCTAATAGACGATGCGGTGGCAAGAGTCATACGCTCAAACGGCGGAATGATATGGGCGTGCAAGAACTATGACGGCGACGTTATGAGCGATATGGTCGCAACGGCTTTCGGCTCGCTGGCTATGATGACTTCGGTGCTGGTTTCGCCCGAGGGCAATTATGAATACGAGGCGGCGCACGGTACGGTGACAAGACATTATTACAAGCATCTGAAAGGCGAAACTACCTCGACTAACCCCATGGCAACGATATTTGCGTGGACGGGAGCCCTCCGAAAAAGGGGACAACTTGACAGTTTGACGGAGCTTTGCGACTTTGCCGACAAGCTCGAGAAGGTTTCTGTATCTACCATTGAAAACGGAATTATGACAAAAGACCTTTCCGGCATTTTTAAAAATGACGGGGTGGCGGTCAGAGGCATCAGCACGGACGAATTCCTTGACGCTATAGCAAGCGCGTTATGATAACGATAAAAAGCTTTGCCGTCGGCTATTTGCAGACGAATTGCTATATCGTGACATTGGACGGTCAGCCTGAAGCTGCAATAATAGATCCGGGCGGAGGATATGCTTTGGGTAGGGAATACCTTGAATTGAACGGCAAAATACCCTCTGCGGTACTGTTGACACACGGACATTTCGACCATATCCTTGACGCCGCGAAATATCAAAGCGACGGCGCGAGGGTATACGTTCACGAGCTGGATTCACACGCTCTCGACAAGGGGGGCAGTCTGGCGAGGGAAATGGGCATCAGGATGCAGCCATTGACTCCCGACGAGGTCTTTTTTGACGGCGACGAAATATGCGTCGGCGCTATGAAATTCAAGGCGCTTCACACTCCCGGACATACCAGAGGCAGCTGCTGTTTCATTATCGAAAACTATATTTTCAGCGGCGACACGCTGTTCGCCGAAAGCTACGGCAGAACCGATTTTGCCGGAGGCTCAATGGCGGACATGATAAAATCTCTCTCAAGACTTTTTGCGCTCGAAGGCAACTACAAGGTTTTTCCCGGACATATGGAAGATACTATGCTTTCGCATGAGAGAGAATACAACCCCATACCGCGATGAATAATATAAGAGCGCGTTTTATATTCGACGCACAAGCGTATCTCAACGACGTTCAGGATATTCCAAGAGCCTTCAGCCCTTATTTTGTAATTGACGACGGGGCTGAAGCTTTTTTGCGGGCGGATTATGAGGACACGCAAGGGCAGTTCTTTGTCAATATAACCAGTAGCTTTGCCCCTCCGGTGACGCTGCAAACAGATGCTGACAAATCAGATTTTTGCGCCTACAAGAAGAAGACGAAGCATTTTTTGAAAAACTGCCTATATGATTATTTGTCGCAGTCTCTTGAGGTGTCTTTGCCTTACGGCAGTCTTACCGGAGTAAGACCCACAAAACTATTCTATGAGCTTTCGGATGACGAAACTATCACTTCGGATATCCTAAGCGCCAATTTCAGAGTTTCCGCTGAGAAGACTGCGCTTATTGCAGAGGTGGTGGAAAACCAGAAAGGAATCTATTCGCGTGATGCTAGGAATTGCGATATTTTTATTAACATACCTTTCTGTCCCACGAGGTGTAATTATTGCTCTTTTATCAGCAGCGAGGTAGGCAGGGTAAAAAAACTGTTGCCCGATTACGTAAAAGCCGTGAGCGCCGAAGTGCTGGCAATAAAAAAACATATCTCCGAAAATGCTCTTATGTTGCGTTCCGTATATGTCGGCGGCGGCACGCCCACAAGTATAGGCGAGGAGTACTTAGAAGGTATAATACTGCCGCTTGCGGATTGCGGCACGGAGTTCACGGTGGAGGCGGGCAGACCTGATACCATAGACCCGTCTATGCTTGCCATGCTGAAGCGAAACAACGTTACCAGACTTTCCATAAATCCGCAGAGCTTCAACCAAAAGACTCTCGACCTGATAGGCAGAAGGCACACCGTTGATGAAATTTATCAAGCTTATGCTTGGGCAAAAAACTTGGGCTTTGACGTAAACATGGATTTGATAGCCATGCTAGAGGGTGAGAGCGCCGAGGATTTTTGTTTCAGCGTCGACAAGGCGCTTGAACTCGAACCGCAGAATATTACTGTCCACACCCTTTCATTAAAGCGAGGCGCAGTCATTGCCGACCGCGAGAAACAGAGTTTCGGTCTTGCCGAGCGAATGATAAACTATGCGCATCAAAGGCTTTTTGCCGAGGGTTACAAGCCTTATTACATGTATCGGCAGAAGAACATGGCGGACAATCTCGAAAACACCGGCTTCTGCAAGACGGGCAAGGCGTGTGTTTATAATATCGATATGATGGAAGAAACAACTTCCATTTTTGCCGCGGGAGCCGGCGGCATGTCAAAATTCGCTCTGCCGCCCAACCGTCTGGAGCGTCGTTCCAATCCCAAGGGCATATATGAGTATCTAGAGAGGATTTTGTCCATCATAGAAAGCAAATTTACGCAATAAACGTCGCTATGCCGAATAGATTTTATTTATTTTCTTATTGATTTATATTACTTCTTATGCTATATTATAATATATGTTCCCCTATATAGGAATATAGGCGAAGGGTTCTACACAGTGCAAACAGGAGACATTTCATGAGAAAACCGATAATCAAGTTGATATTGCTTATAATAAGTATCTTTTTAATACTATCCGCCACAGCTTGCGCCAATGACCCCACTCCTGAAGAAGAAGCGCCGTACGCGGTTTCCATTAGTGTAGACACAAACACCATTCCCGAAAATTCCGCCGCGGGAAGCGTCAATTTGGCAAATATTAATCTTATGGTAATGATGAGTGACGGCGAGATAGTCACAGTTCCCGTCACAAACGAAATGGTTTTTACTGCAGACAGAGGCGACCTGAACAAAATAGGCACGCACCATATACGTCTTATTTATGCCGGAATGAGCACAACCTTTTCTATTACTATTCAAGAAGCTCCGCTTATGAATTATACCCTCACCGTTCATGACGGCGCTCTGCAGGGCAGGGAGCCTATTGACGGAGTGTGGACGGGTGAGTTCTCCGAAGGCGAAAGAGTATCGATAGTTGCAACAGACAAGAGCGACGAGGGCTTATATTTTGAGTCGTGGAGAATAAACGGACAGGTTCACGATAGGAACGCCTCGTGCGATATTACAATAAACGGCAACATAATCATAGTCGCCCATTACGAATTAATCAAATTTAAGGTCAGCTTCAACTCGAACGGCGGCACCAGCGTGGCTCAAATGGAGGCCAGAGAGATTGAACAGGCGCCCGAGACGACAAGAGACGAATACGTTTTTGTCGGCTGGGCGGAGGATGCAAGCAAGCCCAATCAGCTTGTAACTTTCCCTTATACCGCCACCAGAACTATCGTGCTTACAGCCATATGGGAGTCACTCGGACTAGTCTACGATAAGGCGCCCACTGCGCTAGGTTATACGATTACCGGTTATGAATACAACGGACCGAGAACGTCGCTGGTTATTCCGGATTTCCACGAGGGTTTCCCGATCGTCAAGATAGCCAGGCAAGCATTCGCCGAAGCAACTACTCTACGCACACTAAAATTAAATAAATACATAACAGAAATCGAAGATTACGCCTTTTCCGAATGCGTGAATTTGCAGAGCTTTGAGAAAGACCCCTCCGGCAATCCGTCCGTCAAGGATACCTTTGAGGTTAACAACGGTGTATTATACAGCGATGACGCGCTTGTGGCGTTTCCTGCGGGCAGAATGCTCATTAATTTTGATATTGAGAGAGTATCGGCTATCGGAACGGCGGCTTTCAACAATGCCAACATAGGCAGCATAAACGTTAAGACGACTTTGCTGGAGATTGGTGGCGACGCCTTCAATTCAAGAACAATTGACAATGTCATTTTCCATAACGCCATTACGCCGTCGATGGCTTTCGCCGAAAATGTCTTCAACGAAAACATCAGCCGCATATATATCGTCCAGAACACTTATGTAGACGGTTACAAAGAGCATACAACCTTCTTGCCTTATGTCGAGAAGATTGAGGAGCTCGTCCAGTCTCCGCAGCTGGGTATTTACGGGAACTATCTTTATCGTGTAATAACGCGAGAAATCGAGGGCGGCAGCACTCCGACGATAGAGCTTATCGGTTCGGACAGAAGCCTGACGACCATTACCATACCCATTACGAGAATAGAGGGCAAGGAGGTCACCTCCATAGGAAGATACGCCTTTAGTTATTGTTATAACCTTGAGGAAGTGACAGTCACTCAGCAATCCAAGCTGACCAGAATACTTGAAGGCGCTTTTGACAACACAAAGTGGCAGGAGCAACCCGAACACAAATATATCAAAGACGGTCTGATTATTATCAACGGCATATTATTCAGATGTCTCGAAGACCGAACGGAATACACCATTCCATACAATGTTACTACGCTGGGTGAGGAGTGCTTCAGCAACAAAACTAAGCTTGAGAAGGTTATATTCGGCGTTGACGACAACGATCAAAGATATATCGTAGCCATCGATGACGGCGCATTCAAGAATTGCATAAATCTCAAAGAAATAATCATACCGAAGAAGGTCGCCAAGCTGGGTGTGTCGGCTTTTGAGAACACAAAACTTTCATCTTTCGGGTTTGAGCCGGAATCGGAGTTGAAGACCGTCGGGAATTTCTGTTTCCGCAACGCTTCGCAACTAAAATCCATAGACTTGGGCTCAGCCATAGAGAAAATAGGCAGGGGTGTCTTTAACGACTGTTATTCTCTCGAAAGCATAGCCGTGAATAACAGCATTGACGGTAGCAATGATTTCTTCGTCACAAAGAGCGGGGTGCTATTCCAAAAGAACAAAGACCTTGCGGGCGGCATAGTAGACGATTTCGGCAGAATATTACATACGTATCCTGCCGGCAGAACGGCGGCGGTTTATCAGCTTCCTTTTGAAGGTTTGGTAGGTGTCACGCACATAAACGAATTTGCTTTCTATTATTCGAATATAGCGGCGGTAGTACTGCCTCCCACGGTGGAGAGCATAGTGTCATATGCCTTTGTTGTGCCCCAGCTTGTGTATATCGAATTCACCGCAGAGATTGAGCTTGCGGTTGCCTCATACAACATTTTATTCTCTGTTTTTAGCCCGGAGCATATCATCATAAAGGATACCGATTCGTCGAACTACGGTACTTGGGGCGCGCCGGAAGGCGTAATAAAGAAGAAAGGCGCAATCAATACCACGAATTTGGTCGGACTTTATGATTATGACTATCAACTTGAAGGAACGGATAGGAGAGACACTTTCCTTTACCGTTTTGAGAACGGAGAACTATATATTATTGGCTCCGAAAGGACGAGCGCGAGGCTTTCCGTTCCCGCATACATCGAAATTGACGGCACAATTCACAATATTGTAGGTATAGAAGGCTATGCATTTATCGGCAGCATGCTTAAGGAAATAATTCTACCTTCCACCATAGAAACCATAAAAGCTTATGCCTTTTATTACAGCTATACGTTGAAGGAGCTTACGTCATACAAAGATACCGCGCCTCAGCTTGAATATTCCGAAGGCTCAGAGCCTGAGGAGGTATTGAGCTTCAATCCCGACACCATAATTCAAAATGCGCTATTATTTGTGCCGGCAGGCTTCGAAGCAAATTACGTACCGTGGACGACTTCTATCGACTTCGTAATAGCTATTGGCTCGCAGCCGCAAATATTGTTTGATACCAACGACGGAACGGCGGCGGTGATTATTGACACCGAGACAGGGGAGCCTATGGATCTTTCCGTGCTTGCCGTTATACCGTCGGCGCCCGTCACACAAAGAGAGGGCTACACCTTTGTCGGTTGGTACGACAACGAGGATTTCGAAGGGGACCCGATGGTATTCCCGTATGAAAAGCACAGAAATATAACTTTCTATGCAAGATGGGGAGTAAGGGCATTTAACATAACGTATGACCTTTCGGGCGGAACCTTTGAAGAAACACCCGTTTCCACCGTAAACTATGGCGAAGGCTACAACCTTACGGTTCCTGTCAAGCCCGGCTATGTGTTTGACGGCTGGTTCGATATTTCGCAAAGACAGTATTCGGACGGAAACGGCACGGGCACCGGCATAGGCTCGCCCGACCACATATTGAACAGAACGTGGGGTTTGACCTCTGACGCCATGCTTATCGCGAGATTCTCGCCCAGACAGTTCACAATAGCTTACGATGCAACCGGCGGCACGGTCGGTGAGCCGTCTGCCACGGTAATATTCAACGCTGCTTATACTCTTGAGGTTCCTGTGAGAGTGGGATACACCTTCCAAGGCTGGAAAGACGCCCAGAACAGATGGCTAACGTATGACAACGGAGTCAGTACCAACGTATGGTCGCACACCTCTGACATAACGGTTTATGCGGCGTGGTTCGCGTTGTCTTACACCGTGCGCTTCGATGACGGACAAGATACGGTTTTCCCCGAACAGAGCGTAACGTTTGGACAGCCGTTTACCTTCCCTGTACCCACAAAAACCGGCTCTGTATTCTTTGGCTGGTATGATGATTGGGGCGGCACCGGAAAACAATATACCGATCAGGACGGAAATAGCGTTAGGCTGTGGGACAAGGCCGGAGCCACAATATATATGTATGCGCAATGGCCCAAAAACATATCCTCGGTTGCCGACTTCGCGACGGTCAGAGAGACCCCCGAGGGTAGCTATATTTTGACTAACGACATAACTCTTACGGAGGAGTGGACACCGATAGGTGTTGACTCTAACTCACCGTTCACAGGCATACTAGACGGCAACGGATACTCCGTTCTCGGAATGTCAATAACAAGTGAGAATTCAGGCTATGTGGGTTTTGTGGGGTACGATCAGGGCACAATCAGGAACCTAA
>JAQVME010000043.1 GCA_028703745.1 Clostridia bacterium | reverse complement strand
GTCGAGCTTTTCTTTGTTTTCTGTGATATCTACGGAATAGGTTGTGTTGTCATTCAATTTAATTCTTATTTTTTTGCTTAACAAACCTTCAATTTCGGCAGACGCGACCTGTTCTTTTGTGAATTTTTTGTAGGCATAAAAATTCCCGTCCTCGAATTTGCTTAAATAAAATACGCCGTTAACCAAAGAAACAATTTTTATGTTCTTGTTGCCGGAAAAAATATTGGCGAATTTTGCATTCTGATTTGCCTTGAAGTTGTCAAAACCGCCTACCCAGATCTTGCTCTCATCTATTACGCCTATCTTGGCGAGCAGCGCTTCGGGACTTTTTAAATCGTTGCTTGATGCTTGTATTTTGCGTGATGCTAAATCGTCTTTTATGGCCTGTTGGTCTTTTTCAAAAGCTGCCTTATTTTCGGCTTTTTCGGCTTTTTCTTTTTCGTAAGCTTCTTTGCTCTCGCCTTGCAAATTCTTGCTCATGGATTTTTCCATGGCGTTGCCGACCTTCCCCATCAGGTTTTCAAATAATCCCATTTGTTTTTCTCCTTTTTGTTTTATTTTATTGTATTATGCTTTCTTTGTCAACCCCGGAAATTTTGAAAGGTACGGAATATATGGGGAAAGGTCACATGCGGTTGTATAATTTCATATTCAACTGTGCTTTCACGTAGTCTATATCGCCGTTAGTCAGTATGGGTATCAGCTTGCCTATTTCTTCTTCCGGCAAGTCCCACCATTGCAATTTCACCATAATCTCGATAAGCTCGTCATTGAGCTTTTTGCGGATAAACTTCGCCGGATTGCCGCCTACTACGGTATACGGCTCAACGTTGCCTACGACAACGCTGTTCGCGCCGATTATGGCGCCGTCGCCTATGCGAACGCCGGGCAAAATCGTCGAGTTCTGACCTATCCAGACGTCGTTTCCGACGATAGTGTCGCCTTTATTGGGCAAATCCGACACAGACGGTACGGCAGCTTCCCAACCCATGAGATAGAACGGAAAGGTGCAGACCGAGTTCATTTGATGGTTGGCGCCGTTCATAACAAATTCCACGCCTTTGGCGATTTGACAAAACTTGCCGATAATTAATTTGTCGCCATAGAATTCATAATGATGCGTCACGTGGCTTTCAAAATCGACATCACTAAAATAACTATAATCACCGACTATTATATTCGGCTTATTAATTGTCGGCTTTATATTCGTGACGTAATCGATGTTTGCCATGGGGTATATTTGATTGGGGTCGGGTATTTTTTTCGGCATAAATTGCTGCCTCCGCTTTGCGCAAAACTTATCATTATTTTGCTTTATGATTGCATTATACCAATATAGCGCAAAAAAGGCAAGGAAAGAGTTTCTTATAAATGTATTGTTATTTTGTGAGAATGTCGAAAAAAATTGCGCCTCTTATTTCAGTTTTTGGCGGACGTTGAAAAAATCCTTCCAGGGGTCGGCTTTGCCGAGGCGGGAAAGCGCGGTTTGCATATCGATTGCGTCGGGCGCTACTGTGTCAAGCTCTTCCCAAGCTAGCGGAGCAGCGACGCGCGCGCCTTTGCGCGCCCTGAGAGAATAGGGCGCGATGCTGGTCGCTCCTCTGCCGTTGCGCATCCAGTCGATAAAAATCTTGCCCTTGCGTTTTTCTTTTCTTACGTTGCCGGTATAAAGGTCCGGCCACTGCGTTTCCATAAGTTCGGCGATGCGCCGCGCAAATGCATAGAAAGCGTTCCAGTCGGCAGACGGCTCGAAGGGCACGACGACGTGATAGCCTTTGCCTCCCGACACCTTGAGAAAGGAGTCAAGGGATAGCCTGTCAAGAAGGCTTTTTAAATCCTTGACGCCGCGGCGTATCTGCCCTATCTCCATACCTTCGTCGGGGTCGAGATCGAATACCATTATGTCGGGTCTTTCAAGATTGTCTGCGCGGCTTGCCCACACGTGGAATTCCAAAGTGCCCATTTGCGCTTCGGATACGAAGCCCGAAGGGTTGTCAATATAGAAATAGTCTTCTTGTCCGTCGCTTGTAGTCACCGGCACAATGACTATTCCCTTGCTGTCCGGTCCGGGGTGCTTCTTAAAAAAACAAGGCTGGGCTATACCCTTTGGACAGCGCACAATGCTGAGAACTCTGTTGCCGGCAAACGGCAGCATGCGCGCGCCCACCTTGGCATAGTATTCTGCTACGTCCGCCTTTGTTATGACGGGATTTTCAAAAATAATCTTGTCGGGATTTGAGATGCGTATTCCTCCGATGTTGCGTCCGGCTGTTTTATCGGCTTTTTCGATGTTATTGTTTTGAGCTTCTTCCTCCACTTCTTCGTCCTCGGGTATTTCCATTCTGACCTCCTTTGGTCGCTTGTCCGCGCGCAGACCTTGAAAACCGGCTTGCCTAAGCAACTTGTCGCTTGTCCATTCGGCGAATTTTATTTCGGCGACCATCTCGGGTTCAAGCCAGAAGACCTTTTCGTCTTTCTTCGACCCCGGAGCACGGCTGAAGGGCGGCTGGCTTCTTTTTATACGTTCAAAAGCCTTTTCGAGCTTTCTCATGGTGCCTTCGGAGAATCCTGTACCCGCGCGTCCGGCGTAGACCAAGATTTCCCCGTCATAATAGCCGAGTAGAAGAGAGCTTACGCCGACGGTTTTTTTATCCGAAAGGGTATATCCACCGATGACAAATTCCTGCTTCCTGTAGCACTTCAGCTTGACCCAGTCGCCGTTTCTGGCGCCGCTGTATACCGAATCGGCTTTTTTGCCCACTATTCCTTCTAGATTCAGTTTGCAAGCAGAGGCAAAAAGCTGTTTGCCGTCGCCCTTGAGCTGTTTGCTGAAATATAGATTCGACGGGGCGTCCTTCATAAGGGTTTCCAGTATGGTTTTTCTTTCATACAAGGGTCGCCCTCTCAAATCCTCGCCGTCCAGCGCCAGAATATCAAAAACGGCGTAAGTAATACGTCCGTGCGTGGCATTTCGCATATGACTTTGCAGCGCCTGAAAATCCGTTCTGCCCTGCTCGTCGGTAACTACCGCTTCGCCGTCCAGAATCATGGCTCTGCCCGCCGACCATTCGGCAAGGGACTGCGCGATATCCTTGAACCTGCCGGAAAAATCCTTGCCGTTCCTCGTCATCAAACGGGCGGTGTTTGCTTCAACAAAAGCCACAATTCTGTAACCGTCGTATTTTGGCTCGTAAATCCAGTCTGCGCCCTCGGGAGGCGCGCTGACGAGCCTGGCAAGCTGTACCTGGACAGAATCGACGGGGTTCTTTGCCGTTTTGGTTTTTTCACCTTGTTCTATTTCATCCATTGTGCGCCCCGAACGAACGCTGACGGTATACTGAACGATGCCTTCCTCGCCCTTAGCATATTCGTCCTTTTCTTTCATCAGTAGCCAGTTGTCACGTGTTTCGCCTTCCTTAGCTTTCAACCGCACCAACGCCCATTTGCCTTTTAGGCGGCTTCCTTCGAGGAAAAATTTCAACGAGCCGGTGTCAAGTCCGTCTTCAACGTCCGTCAACGGCTGCCAATAGCCTTCATCCCAAAGCATAACCACGCCGCCGCCGTATTCGCCTTTTGGGATAGTTCCTTCAAAATTTCTGTATTCAATGGGATGCGGCTCAACTTGTACGGCAAGCCGCTTGTCTTTGGGATTATAAGAGGGACCTTTTGGCACCGCCCAGCTTAAAAGCGTGCCTTGCCATTCCAGACGGAAATCAAAGTGGTCTCTGCTTGCCAAATGGTGCTGCACGACGAAGCGCAAGCTATCGGGTTTCTCACCTTGCTCGGTGTTGCCTGCAGGCTCTGCGGTTTTTTCAAAATGTCTTTTTTGATTGTATTTGTCGAGTTTTTCCGTCATATTTCTCCGTTCCGTCAAACCACGGCTGTCGAGGTTGTTTTTTGCAACTTGAACTAATTCGCCTTTGCTTTTCGTACGGGCGCAATGCCTTTTGCGGGCTTTTCGGGAGGTTTGCGGGCGGATTCTATGCTTTTTATAAGCGCGTCCATAAGACTGCCGACACGTTGTTCGTCTTTTTCTTTCGGAAGAGAGAACGCCTTGCCGTGTATTTTTGAATCGATGAGCGCAATAAGCTTTTCGCGGTATTCGTCTTTATAAAGCGACGGTTCGAACTCGTCACTCATATTCTCGATAAGACTTTGCGCCAGTTCGAGTTCCTTCCCCGAAGTAACGGGCTTGATAGCCTTTGCCGGAGATTCCTGTATTTCGTCGCTAAAGAACAAGGTGCTGAGCAGCATGCGACCATTCTTTACGCGCACAACGATAAGGGTGTCCTTTGTGCCCAGCACGCTTTTTGCCACGCCCGCCATGCCCTTTGTTTCCATGGCGCCCATCAGCAGACTATACGCCTGCTCTGCGCCCGAAGGCGCTACGTAATATGTCTTATCATAATAAATGGGGTCTACATTGCTGAGCTTGACGAACTTTTCTATGGCTATGGTCTTGTCCCGCTTGCTCTTTATTTTCTCAAAATCCGTGTCCTCGATTATAACGTAGTTGTCATCCTCGTATTCGTAGCCTTTGACTATATCTTCCGGGTTTACCTCTCTGCCCTGACAGTCAAGGCAGGTTTTTTTGTACCTGATACGGGACATAGTGTTTTTGTCTATAAAATTAAAGCTGACGTCGTTGCTTCTTACGCACAAATGCAGCGTTACCGGGATATATACCAGTCCGAAGCTGATGCTGCTCTTATAAGAATGCGCCATAATAGATTGTTTCTCCCGATGCTATTATGGCGCTTTTGCGTATTTTTTATTATGCTGAAATAAGGACTAAATGGGTTTTTCGCCTTCGGTATCCGTTATGGGCAGTAATGACTCTTTGCGCGCCTTGAGCTCCGCCAGTATCCGTTCTTTCTTTTTTCCGGTGAAGTCGTCGAACATGAAGAGTATTACGGAACCCAGGCTGCCAATGAGCGTGGTAAAAATCATCAGATAAAAAATACCTTTTTTTACGGCTTCAGTCTGTACGGCTTCCCGGCCGTTGGTCGCTATTTGGTAACCGATAATAACCAGCCCAAGCGTTAGCAGCGGCTCTTTCAACGCCTTACGCATTTTCCAAGAAAGCGAGTTTAAAGCCATGACCATGCCCTCCGACCTCTCGCCCGTTTTCCACTCCATATAGTCTATGGAGTCAACTACATAGAATCTTCGGGCTGCTCTCAAAAGACCGCTAGGGGCTCCCGCAATAGCTAGTATGGCGCCCACAAATATCAAATTGTTGTACCCGACAATGAGGAAAATAATGAACCAAAAAACCATATACAGATATCCGCCGATGAGAAGTGCCTTGGTCGAAAATCTTTTTCCAAACCACGGCACAAGAGCGATACCGATATATGCAAGGATGCCGCTAAAAATGCTAAAAATAGAACCCAAAGCAAAGTTGTTGAGGGTGTGCAGATAGAAATAAGCTAGTAGACCTATGCTCGCCTGACGGAAGCTTTCGATTATATTTGTGACAAACGCCAGCATTAGCGGTTTGTTTTTTAATATGGCGGAAGGCTTTATTTTGACCTTTTCTCTAATCGACGACAAGTCGAGATTTTTCTCTTTCAAGGTAAAGAAAGGTATAATCATCATCACCGTGGCAACGACAGAAAAGACCACGGCGCAAATAAAATAAACGTTGGTTTGCGCTTTGAATTGATTGGTTATTGAGGCGTCATTTTTCACCATTGAGATAAGTATGGGGAGTATAAATCCGGGCAACATAGAGCCGAGAGTGGCGGCCAATTCTCCCATGGAAAAGAATTTTTTTCGGTCTTTGGGCGAAAGGTTAATTCGCGCGGCAACGGACATGACGGATAAGTCATAGAACGTATAACCCATAGCGTAAATAAAATAGAAAATGAAGACGTATACCAGTCTGCCGTTGTAGGACAAGTCGGGAATGACAAACAGCAATATTGAGCTTATGGCAAGGGGAAAGGGTGCGAACAGAAGATACGGTCTTGCGCGCCCCAGCTTTGAATGGGTCTTTTCGACGACTACGCCGGCAATAGGGTCGTTTATGAGACCCAAGGCGTTGGTGAGCAACGTGATTATGGAGAGCGCCGCCAATTCAATGCCGACGTAATCGGTGAGAAAGACCAGCATAAACGTGCCGACCATATCTATCATCATGTCCTCTCCGAATAGTCCGCTGGCAAAGCCCAGTTGTTCTTTCAACGTGAAGGAGGAGGTGCTCTTGAAGTTACTCAATGCGCCCCTTATTTTTTCAGTTATGCGCATCGTTGCTCCTTGCTGACTTTTTTATTTTGTCTTGTTGAATCGCGGCAAGCGCCAACGCGGCGACGCCATAATTCCAATTCCTGCCTTTGGGCAAAAACTTGTACCATAAATACGGGATATAACGCATGGGTACCGTGGGGCGGGATATCTCCGGAAAAAAGACGCCGTTATCATCAAATATAAGGCTTTCTATACAAACGTTAAAAGCCCTGTCGGCGTTCTCGAGATATTTTTCGTTCAGCATGCCCAGCCGCACTGCTTGATATAAGCCGCACGCCACAAGCGCCGCCGCCGAAAGCTCGCGGTAGGTGGATTTTTTGTTTATGACGGTATGAAAGGCGCCGTCCTGCCGCTGATATTTCAAAATGCCGTCAACGGATTTTTTGTAGAGCTCTTTTATTTCTGCGGCATAGGCGCTGCTTTCTCCGAGATACTCATAAATCATCGGAAAGCTTGCCACTACCCAGCCGTTGCCCCGCCCCCAAAATAGCTTTCTTCTGGGATAGTGCGTACGTTGCTTAACCCAGTAGGCGTGATACCATGCGCCGTCAGACTCGTCCATAAGATATTTTGCAAATACCGCAGGCTGTCTGCCTGCGTAGTCGAGCAAGCCCTCGTCTCTCTGCTCTGCGCCGAAGCGCGCGGTGAACACCGAGAACATCATAAGGCTGTCCACCCATATAGAAACGGGATATTTGGCGTCCTTTGAAAAGCCGAAATGGTTGGGGATATCTTCCAGTACCTTTTCGGAATTTTTTATGTAATCCAGAGTGAGATTAGTTAATTCGAGGTATTTCCGTTCACCTGTTTTTTTATATAAAAAATAAGTGGTAAGCGCCGGCGCCGCGGTGTCCGAGCAGTCTACGGTGGGTACGCTAGAGGCGTGAAAATCGCAATACGCTTTAACAAAAGGCAGGTATCTGTCTTCTCCAATATAAGTGTCCAATTCTGAAAGCGCGTAAGTGAAAAGCGCCTCACCCCAGCCCCAGCGTAATGAAGACGGTTTCCATGCCTTCACTAAGTAATCGCACAATTCTTTTACTTTATCAAAATCAGTCATTCTCACCTCAAAAATATCTAAGCCAATTGGTTCGGCTTCACATATAGTTTTTATTAAATTTCGCCTGCTGAAATACATGCTTGCTTGTTGTCGCAAATCATGTTGCCGCCGTTCATTTGCCGCCAAAAAGCTTTGAGATTTCTTTGCCGGCGTCGCGAAGAGCGTCTTGGCTTGCGCTGTCGGACAATAGCTTTTTGTCCATTCCGGAGATGCTGATAGCCGCAAGCACTTGTCCTTTGTAATCATATATAGGGGTGCCAATACAAAAAACGCCTCTTTCGTGTTCCTCGTTGTCAAGCGTTATGAGAGTATGCCTAGCTTGCTCAATTTCGTTCTCCAGCTCTGCGCGGCTTAGCGTCGTGGGCGTATATTTGATTGCACTCAAGTTTTCTAAATAGCTTGTGTACGCTGACGGGGAAAATCCGAGCAGCAGCGCCTTGCCCAGCGAGCTGCAATACAACTCAATGGACTTGCCTATTTCCGAATACATACAAGAATACGAATAGGGTTGCACTTTTTCTATATATACGGCTAAGTTGTCGCGAAGTACGGCAATATGCGTCGTAACGCCCAGCTCTTTTGTGAGGCGGTGGATAAAGGGCGCGCTTGCCGTTCTTATGTCCAACCTTGACATATAGCTGCCCGCAACGGCAATAAATTTGAAGCCCAGCCTATATTTATCGTTTTGGGGATTCTTCTCTAGGTAGTTTCTGCAAAGCAGCGAATTCAGCACACGAAAAACCGTGCTTTTTGCTAGTCCAAGGCTGCCGGCTATCTCCGTAACGCCCATTTCTCTTGAACTTGCGGCGATAAGCTCGATAATGTCAAAAATTCGCTCTGCGCTCTGATTGCAGTTCTCCATATTACCTCTTTTATAAACCTTAATATTCTTCCATTGTTCCGTTCATCAGAACAGGGTTCCGGTACAAAGATATTTTTTTACCCGGGTTCTTACACCGGGTTACTTCAAACAGTATATCTTTTATTACATATGATGTCAATACTGAAAAAAAGGGTGCCGACGGTTCAACGGCAAAAGCAACTATTTTTTTATATAGCCGCCTTTAAGCACCTTTACGTCGCGAACGGTTATGACGCAATCCTTGATGTTTTTGTTTATGAGTTTGACGGTGGCGGGAATGCGGCTTCTCTTCAAGTGTATGTCGAGTACCTTGCGCATACCGTCTTTGCCCTCGGCTGCCACCACGGTAACGGCGAGGTCGTTTTGGCGCAGCACTTCAAGCAGCTGTTTGCTGTCTTCGCAAGTGATTATTTGTATTGTGCTGAGCCCGAGAGCGATTTTGTTCTCCAGCCAGGAGCCCAGATAGTTGCCAAGCGAGAACGCCAGCGCGAATACGACTATTTTTAGCGGAGCCTTTGTGAAGCCCACGAGCACCGTGCCCGTTATCATAATCCATAATATGATTTCTACAAATGCTACCAAAGAGCCTTTAGTGCGTTCGCCTCTGTTTATG
>JAQVME010000042.1 GCA_028703745.1 Clostridia bacterium | reverse complement strand
CTTCTTGTGTCGCAAGATAGTTGTCCGTTTCAGCGGCGCTGACGGTGATAAGGTATCCTTCCTCGTTTGCCTCGGTATATCCCTGCGCCGGCGCATATATCAGCTCCGTTTCCGAATGATTAAGCTCCGCCACGATTTCCTTCGGCTCTCCGTTATAGGTGTGCTCCTGCACCGGCTCCGCCGTGATGAGAGCAGACGCCCTGTTTATGACAACCTCGACCATGGCTTCGACGGTTTTTTGCTGCTCGCCGTCGTCTGCCGTGATTATTACTTTATAGCTGCCGCTTTCGGCAACCTGCGTAAGGATGACAAAGTTCGACGTTGTAATTATTCCCGGCTCTTCGCCATAGTACCATTCGTAGGACATCGCCGCGCTTGAAAGGGCGTGCCACGGTTCCGCCATAAGCGTTACGACGGTGCCGTAAGTCACAGGCTGGGTGTATCCCGTAATTTCTACCTCGGGGTTGAGCAGCGTATATACGGCGTTCACCGTAGCATCCTCAACGATATTCACAATATCCTCTTGGATTTCCCATGCCACGTCATATCCCGTTTTTTGGGCGGGTTGGGGGAAGTCGAGGACGGCTATTTCTGCGTTGTAGGTCACCTCGAACACACTCTCATGCTCGTATGAAGCGAAGGTTATTCTTAAAAAGTGCGTGACGACGTCTACGTTGAAGATCGCCGAATAATAGTTGTCGGTGTCTTCGGGTGTAAAGGCCGCCTCTCTTGTGTTAAGACCTGCCGTAGAGATAATTTCCGAACCGTCTCTCCAAGAGAAGGCGCCGGGGATATCGGCGGTTCCGCCACTGAGGGCGCTGTTTGACAATTCCCTGCCTGCAATAAAGCTTGAAGCAACAGGCATATTCGTAATGACCGGCGCGGCTTTTTCTATGCTGACCGTAATCAAAAGCTCGTAGCTTTCATAATTATCAAAATCCGCGTTGTAGTAAGCGCCAAAACTTTGTGTCTCCCCGGCATAAATAAGCGTTTCCGGTTGTGTCCAGTAAAAATCGTCGTTCATGGTTATGTCTGCGAGCGTCAAACCCGGAGTGTACACGCCGTATAGTTCGTCGTGTGAAATACCTTCGTAGTCTGCCTTATATATTATAAGGATAACAACTAAGGTCTCCGGCAAATAGTTGTGGGTTTCGGCGGCGGACACGGTAATTTCGTAGTTGCCTGCATCGGTATACCCTTGCTCCGGAGCGAATGTTAAGGTCGTTTCGGTGTGGTTCAGACCTACCGCAACATCTTTCTGAATACCGTCATAAGTATGTTCTTGCTGAATCGAGCCCAATATTATGGCATCAGCCTTGTCTATGACAAGGTCTGCCGTAACGTTTGTCAAGTAGTAGTTGGTGTCGTAGTTTATCGCCGTAGCAGTATATTCGCCGGCGGTACTGAACTGCGTGCTCTCTCCGCTGAACTCTATATACAGCGGCGCATACATTCCGTCAATGTCAGTATACCTTGCGCCTACGCTTGAAGCTTGATCTGCGCCGTTATAGACATAATTGTCTTCAAGCAACCATTCTGCGTCCACATAAAAAGGTGAAATATACGCGCCGTATACAAATCCGTCGTTGATAGTATAGTTGTCGGTATCGCTTATTGCCACCGATATGGTAACCTCGTTTGCATAAGCAACCTTGGAAGAATTAAAATATGCGCTTTCTATGGTTACTTTTGCGTCGTCCACCAACCCGCTTACGGTATAATGCTCGTCTAGAACGATGTCGCCGTAATAAACGTTATCACCGTCGTAAACTTTTGTTAGAGTTGTTTCGCCGACAGACAACACGCTCACCTCAGCCTTTTGCATTTCAAGGTTGCTAAGATAGTTCGTTACGTTATAATTGCTGTCTATATTTGTGGCAGTAGCGAGATAGGTTCCCGCATATTTAAATACGCTATCCCTACCCGTAAAGGTGACGGCAAGCGGTACTGCATCCCCGTAATAATCGTAGAACAGCGCGGATACTTCCCCGCTTTGGTCGGAACCGTTGTACGTATAAGGTACGGACAGACTCCATTCCGCAATGCTATTACGCGGGGTTATTTCGCCAAGCAGCGTAAAGGCGCCCGTGTAGCTATAATTCTCGCCGCCAATTATTTCATAATCGACATCAACCGTCAACGCCTCGCCAACGTTCATGCTTTCATATTCAGCACCTGTTATTGAGACCGTCGAACCGTCGACTATGCCTTCAACGATATAGTGTATATCTTGATCTATGGTATCGTAAAAATAGCTGTCATCATCGAATACCTTGCTCAAGTAAGCGCCGACTGCCGGAGAAACTGTCACCTCCGCTTGCTCAATGGTTAGTTCCGCGGTGGTATAAGCGAAAGCATAATCGTCGTCGCCTGTCAATGCCGTTGCGGTATATGTACCCGCCGTCTTGAATACCGGGTCTTGACCGCTGAAGGCTACGTCAAGCTCAATCTTTTGCCCGTATACATCATAGTAGGAAGGCTGCACGCTTGCGCCCTGATCCTCGCCGGTATAAACGTAAGACGCCGGCATATCCCAGCTGATATCAATATCCAGCGGCGTTATCACCGCGTAGCAGTCAAAGCTGTCATTTACGGTATAGTTGTGGGTATCGCTAATAGAAATTTCCACGGTGACATACAGCGCATCGGTATGAATGCTGTTGAAGGTGATGCTGATGATGCTTATCGTTGCGTCATCAAATATTCCGCTGATCAGGTAGTATGTGCCCTCCTCGAAGGCGCCTTCATAATCCGAATAGCCGTCAAACACCTTGGATACGGTTGTCGAGCCGGACGTTTCTACCAAAACCTCCGCCGGTACGATTGTGTAGCTGCCGGACAGGTCAGTTATATCGCAATAATCATCTCTGCCCTCGCGGGATATTACATAATAGTAGGCGCCGACATATTTCGGTACTGCTATGGGATTTATACGAGAGAGCATATCGGTATCTGTGGCGAAATATGTTATGTCGCACTCGCCGTCAAAAAGAAACTTATCTGTGGTGTATGTAACGCTCCGAGCAGTAGCATTGTAGGTATAATCGGTTGTCGTATCGGTTATGTAAACCTTGGGAGCCACAACGGGACTATATGTGTATTCCGTAGGCAGGTCTTCATAATACATCGTTTGCTGATTTCTTCCGATGTTCCCCGCTACATTCCAGCAAAGAATATTGTTGCCTTCACCAGGATAAGGCACTGCCGCATAGTCAGGATAAAGACCAATATCTATATCCGGACTCTGTAAAAATGCGTGTTCCAAATCGCCACGAACGTACGTTACATATGTTCCGTCAGAACCGGAAAGTATATAAACTATCGAAGACGGTGTCGCAACACTATCAAAATCAATATATACCGCGCTTGAACCGGAAATGAACAGGGGTATACCGTCGAAATCAAGGGAAACACTTCCAACTAGAGATACTGCTTTATCGACAATGTTTATTTGTTCCGCCGCTGCGAAATTGTCGAAATAGACTAGATATACCTCATCAACGGCGATTATATCGCTGACTGATTTGCCCGAATGTTCTTCTCCGTTGACAAGTATTTCGCCGCCCTCTCCGTTTGTCAAGACGACGCCGCCCCAATCAAACCATAAAGCATAAGCTTGAGTATCGGCATAAAGAAGAGTATCCGCCATCAGTGCGTCGCCCGTTCCGTCGGAAGCGGTGTTCCATGCTAAGAAATTCTTGCCGAAATACAGCGGCGTGGGCATTGTGCCCATAGCCATTCCGTTATAGATTATATCGCCGTCGACTATGCCGTCAACAGTCGTTCTTGTGGTCTCGGTATTTCTTTCGGTGGCGCCTTGATAGTTAAAGGTCACTAAAATAGGATAGCTGTAATATCCGTCGAAATCATCCCAACCGCTGTCCGACATATAATTGGTATATGCCGTATAGCTCGGTAATTCAATAACAAGATTATCGTTTATCTTTTTGAGCCATTCCGTAGTATCAAAATATCTGAATACATTTGCGTCGGGCGTGAACAGCGGCGCGATGTTATTTATCGTCACACTGACAAGGTTGGAGAGCCCGTATAGTCCGACATTCCCCATTTCGTTCAAGCCGTCCGGAAGCACGATACTCTGCAAATTCGCATTGCCCTGATAGTTGCTGTCATAGAATGCATAATCATTTATTCTGGTAACGCTTGCGGGTATCTCAAAATGCGTTGCCGATTTGTTAAGCGGATAAAACAGCAGCGTCGTCATATCGGCATTATAAAGAACGCCGTCTTGTGTCTTATGATTCAGCGCGCCCTCGCCCACTGATATGCTCTCAAGGAACGGCATGCCGCCTAAGGCACCATTGAATATAGATATTATGCTTGAAGGAAGTGCCAATTCCGTTATATAGGTATTGAAGAAAGCATAAATATTTATCTGGACAAGGCTGCTGCCCTCGGCGAATATTACGCTCGATATGACATATTTGTCCATAAATGCATATATTTCGATATGCGTAATGAAATCAGGAATTGTTACCTCAACATTCTCCTGTCCTTCGGCAATAGTGATGCCGATAATTCTCAAACCTGTCTCATCAAATATCAATTGATAAATAGCCCAGCGCGCTACAATATACAAGTCGCCGTTTATGGTATCGATTTCAAAATCAAAGTCACCGCCGTCCAGTGTCCATCCGTCAAATAAATATAAAGTTTTTTCCGGTTCGACAGGGAGAGGCGCATAGCCGCACATTACAGCGTATTCTATTGCATTCGGTTCACCGTTTTGGAAATCGATTTCTATTGTATATACGGTTTCGCAATATATGTAATTGCCGTTGTCGTAGAATATTTTGATTTGCGGATAGTACCAGGTGTGCCCGTCATTCGACGGCTGGCTCCAAACGCCGGGGGCATTGGCTTCCAAAGCGTTGTAAAGCAAGTTTTGATGCGTAGCGGTGGTTTCGCCGACCATTGAGAGGGTATAAAAACCTGCCTCATCCTCATAATAATCCCTATTGAAATAACAGTTGGATATTAATAAAGCATCGACAGCTATCGGTGAGCCTTGGACACCCGCCGCATTGTAACAGCCGATTACGCTGCCCAAAATGGTTGTGATGCCCGCCAACATTGCAGGCTCTTCGGGATACATGCGCTCAATAGCCCCAAAATTATAGCAGTTTATTATTTCCCCGTTATTTACTAGATCAGGATCAAAGTCAGGATCAAATGGATCGCCCATTCCGTCATAGTTTAACACCGCTATGCCCGCGCCGTAACTTGCGGCGGAGATGCTAACGCCGCTATAACAATTCATAATTATACCGCTATTAAAAATTGTGAAAGCTGCGGCCGCAAAGCCGCTCATTGCACCTTCTATGCCTAAATTCTTTATGGTGCCATAGTTTGAGAGAAAGAGAGCGGCAAAATCAAGAGAATTGTATATTAAATTCCGGATTACATATCCGTTACCGTCGAAGGTACCGTGAAAATCTGTCGCAGAACCCTCGCTTGGTTGGTTGCCTATCATAACAAAACCTTCTCCGGCAATTATGTTGTTTGCGAGGATATAATATTTGTCCTTATATACATCATATCTCTCTACGCCGGATTCTAAAGAAAACAGATACGACATATTTGCAAGGTGCTGGAATTCCGATATGACAAACGGAGATTCCTCGGTACCCTCTGCATCTTCGGATCCAAAATAGTTGTACCAGAACGCCACTATATTGATATCGCCGACAACCTCGTTATCGAAGTTATAAGTTATGTACTCCGTACCGTCAAAGATACGCCAGCCCTCAAACTCATATCCCAATCTTAACGGAGACAACGGTTGCATCGCAAGCTCATAAATCTGTACAGTCTGCGGCGCCTGCGCCGTCTCCGAACCGTACGCCGAGCCTCCTTCCTTATCATAGAAGGTCACAGAATATTCCTGAATTTTTATGTTAATGGTATTGTTGACTTCATCATTGACCAGCATCAGCCTGTTTTCGGTAGAATCTACCATGAAATAGCTGAAAGACTCTGTCAAATCCAATTCAGGATTGTCCGTTTCGACAACAGGCAGTTGATTCTCTGTGATATCTTCTATATAGAGAAAGTAATCCATTCCGGTTTCTTCGGAAATAATGACTTTTCCTGAAGATACGCCATCATTCTGCAATTGAATATACGCAATAATGCAGGACAATCCCAGATACAAATGCGCCGTAGGCGATACAACTATTGCGGTAGTCAATTCTACCGAATGATAATAAATTATCGTTTCGTCAAGAACGAGAGAGGCATCGGTATCCAAAAATACGGTTACACCGTCAGTCATATATATGCACATCTGTTTGAGCGTTAGCTCTGCGCCTACGACATTGAATAATGCTCCCGAAAATGTCGGATAATTTGTGAAATCGATAATATATCCTTCAAAATCCCACACAGTATCGATAGAAATATCTATGGTACTCATAACAAATACGATACAATCCTCAGCCGCCAGCGCCTTTATCATCTCGAGGTTGTTTACGGGCGCAAGTTCATCGCCGTTGCCGCCGTCGGCAGCCGTGATATCAAAATATAATTCAATCTTTTTGGCGTAGCCTCTTATTATATCACCATCGGCTTGAAGGTGATATCTTCCCGGCCAAGTAAGAGTACAGTTCCATAAATAAATCGAAGCGTCCGTGACACTTATTCCGTCGCCCGCCACTACCGTCGAATTATCGAGAAATTCATCGAAAACAAGTTGTGAATACAATTGTCCTTCAAGCACAACGGGGACATTCTCGGTCATTGCTATTCCGCCAAGGCTGACACCGTTTGTATCGGAATCAGTTAAATATATGCTTGTGGAAGTAATTATGGCTTTGCCGGCGATAGTCGTTCCTTCAAGTATGTTCAAAACTCCGTCGACAGAAAACATATATATTGTGTCGTCCAACGCATTATTTGTGATATCAATATTTCTCAAAGTCAGCGTTGCGCCGGACTCTACAAAAATATATGCGGAGTAGTAATAATACTCAGACCAGCTTGTTATGTATGCGGTGCCGAATATTTCTTCCGGTAACGTCCAAAGCTCATTTTCGGAAATATAGTTTTCTCTTCCGATTATTATATTTCCGTCCTTTGCAAGGGATAATATAGCCTCGTCAAAACTCCCCACTATTTCCTGTCCCAAAGAGTACGGAAGAGCCATGCAGCTCAAGGTTACGGTAGAGCGCAAAACTATTTTTTCTAAAGTGGGATAGTTGCCGGGCACGTCTACCCAGCGGTACAGGCGCAATTCGTTGCCCGTCTTGAGCGCCGACGCATTGTAACTGACAGAGGTGTAGTACAATTTGTCAAACGCAGTATCCGAAAACAGATCTTCTTGACCGGAAGCGAGATACAGCGTTTCTTCCAGACCGCTTATATGAACATAGCCGATGCTTGCCATACCTGCAGCTGCTGCGCTGAAAGTTCCTCCCACGCTCGGGGTTCCGTTCAAAACGATGCCGTCTCCCGCGCTGTTTACATAAAAGCTCTGAATGGCCACGCCCGAGCCGTTTCCGACGATGCCACCGAAATATCCCGCATCAAGTGTGATATTCGCAGTAATATCCTCTACGAAAACATTTATAAAAAGAGTCTCGATAGCCATAGCTACTATGCTTCCTATGGTGACGTCCTCGGCTTCACCGACGATATTTATGCCTCTAATTCCCAGATTCTTTATGTCGGCGGCATACGTCATACCGAAAAGCCCATGATAGAGCGACGTATCTTCGCCCAAATCCACATCGATACCGCTGATTACATATCCGTCGCCGTCAAAACTACCTAAAAAGCTATTCTCGGGGTTGCCGATGGCTATCCAAATGATTTTTTGCACACCAAGAGCAACAAGGTCAGGGAAATTATCTATTGATAAATCAATGTCTGCCGTCAATTTATAATGCTTTGAGGAATAATCCGGAACTCCCGCATTTACTAAAGATGCGAGATAAGCCAGTTGAGAAGCGTCGGCTATCAAATAAGGCGTTTCTGCCGAACCGTCTCCGCCGTCGAAAGCCTCCGCCATATAACCGTTGTCCTGCCAGGAAGGCACAGTTTTTTGCCACTTTGCATAAAGCGTAGTATCCGAAGCGCCCATGATATACTGCGTCTCATCTCCATAAGCCACTGTTCCTCCGGAAGTCGTTGCCCAACCCAAGAAGAAATACTTATCTCTGATAAAGCTGTTTGCCGAAAGGGCGAAGGTTTCGCCCTCCAAGACATATTGCTTGGACATTGAGCCTATGGCTTCGGTGCTGTTTTTGTCGAAAGTTATGGACAAAGCTGTTTTGACTATTATATTTTTGCTGTCAATAGAAGCTCTGAGAACCATATTTGGATTAATTATTGAGAAATTGCCAAAACTCAGTCCGGCATCGACACTCACTCCTCCCTCAATAACAGCTTCTTCGATAGTCCAATCAGTCAAAAACACGCTGAAAGTGTTTTCTGTAGGATAAGACGTCAAAGTAATAGCAAAATCATAGTCAAGATAAATAATGTCGGCAATCTCGGCAATCCCGTCAAGTTCGAACTCTCCGCCTAGATTGGCTATGCCGCCGCCATTAAAACCGATAGAGAAATCGGCAGTGTTGCCGCTTATATTACCGCCAAGTATTGACAATTGACCGGCATTATCGATACCGCCTCCTGTAGAATCTTTTGCGGTAGCGGTGTTGTTGTTTATGTTGCCGCCGTCAAGCACAAATTTTGCGTTTTCTTTTATGCTTACGCCGCCGCCGTTTGTTACTGCGGTATTGCCGCTGATTATGGCTTGATCGATCATAACAAATTCGCCGTCAAACAGATACAAGCCTCCGCCGACCGGTGCGCTATTGCCGGAAATCTCACCGGATTCGAAGCTGCAACCAAAAGTATGCAGCTCCGACCCGTATGAAATAC
>JAQVME010000041.1 GCA_028703745.1 Clostridia bacterium | reverse complement strand
GAGCTTGGTTTCCGAAGTTATTCTTTCGGCGATAACGTCGGTATCCACGATTTCGTTGCCGCTTATATCAACGGTGAAAACGCACAGCGAATAAACCGTTATCGCCACAATAAAAAAAACCAGTCCGACGATTGCGCCTACTCTTTTTTTTAAGGCTTCGAACAAAAACCCCGCGCCTTTTTTCTTCGTAATCTCATATTTTCTGTTGAATTCTTCCAAACTGTCGCGGCACGCGCCAAGCTGACGACCGCTGACGGTGAATTTCAAACTGCTCTCTTCAAACCGCACCCGTCGCAGCCGTATTTTGCGTTTTGACAAGATATTTAGCGGGAACAGCGCCTTGCCGCTTACGGTTATCTCAGCTCTGTCCTTCATTGCTGTTTTTCCAAGCGTATTATTTCGCCGCTTACGTAAAGTTCGTCGCAATTTATTTCGACAATTTGCAGCGCTCTGCCGCCTATTGAAAGACGACCCATTTTTAGCTGCACTACTATTTCTTCTGTTGAATAGGAAAAAACACCTTTATGTCCTTCGACTAGTATAGCCGAAAAATCCACAACAGAAATTTTTTCGCCGCCGACACTGTCCGAAAGAGGCAGACCGGCTTTTATTATTATGTCGTTATATACAGGCATAATAATATGTTATTTTGTTGCTAATGAAATAATGACAATGTTTATGCCCGACCTACGGGCGAAGCTTTGCAAGTACCCTTTCAAAATATTCCGGCAAGGGCGCTTCAAAAACCAGCCTTTCACCCGTAGAGGGGTGAGTTAACGCCAGCTTATATGAATGCAAAAGCTGTCCCTTCAGCCCAAACTTGTCCTTCCTGCCGTATGTAATGTCGCCGACAACAGCGTGGTTGAGGGCTTTGCAATGCACACGTATTTGGTGGGTTCTGCCTGTTTGCAGCTTAAATTCCACAAGCGTGTAATCTCCAAAACGCTCAATTACCTTGAATCCGGTAACTGCCCTTCTGCCGTTTTCGTCGACTGACATTTTTTTGCGGTCGGTTTTGAGCCTTGCCAGAGGCATATCTATCGTGCCGCTGTCCTGTTTTATGTTGCCCTCAACAAGAGCTATGTAATAGCGTTCGGCAGTTTTGTCTGCAATCTGCCTAGCAAGCGACAAATGCGCGGTGTTGTTCTTGGCAATGACCAGCAGTCCCGAGGTATCCTTGTCCAACCTATGCACTATTCCCGGGCGGAACACGCCGTTTATGCCCGACAAATCTTTTATATGAAAAAGCGCCGCATTAACCAGAGTATTGTCGGGAGAACCTGCGGCGGGGTGCGTCACCATGCCTTGAGGTTTGTTTATTACGGCTATATCCTTGTCCTGAAAAACCACCTCGAGCGGTATATCCTGAGGCAAAGCGTCAAGCTCTCTCGGCGCCTCGAACAACACCTTGATTTCGCCTTGTTTTATTTCGGCGCCGCTTTTTGAAACTTGCTCCCCGTTTAAAAAAACCTTTCCGCTTGCAATCAACGTTTTTATGCGAGAACGGGTCTCCGACAGTTCTTTCGACAGATAAACGTCAATTCGGATGCCCTTATCTTCTATTTTGGGATAATAAAAAAGCTCTTTCATTTATTTGCCGCGGGTTTTTGCTTTTCTTTGTAGAAGAAAATAACATAAATGACAAGTAGTATAGTTCCTATCGTTAAGCACACGTCCGCCATATTGAATATTGCGAAATCGACGAACTCATATTCGGCGAAATCCCTGACATAGCCCAGCGCTATTCTGTCAACGAGGTTGCCGACGGCGCCGCCTATGATAAGAATGAGCGAGGTGCGCAGCAACGGGTGACGGTGCTTTATGCTGACAATAAGAAATGCGATAAGTGCCGCAGAGGATAGCGAGGATACTAATTTCAGCAGTACGGGATTGGAAGAAAAAATACCAAAGGAGGCGCCTTCATTTCTCACGGCGACAAAAGACAGTATGCCTTTAATAAAAACCATCCTGCCGGCACTCTCGGCTTTTGTGTAAATAATCTCTTTTGTTATGAGGTCGAAGGCTATCACCGCGCCTACCAGAAGTAGTTCGATAACGATATATTTGATGTATTTCTTCATTTTTGTCCTTTTTGCAGTTTGGTTTTTATGTTGAGTCCTTTCGGCAGCAACATATACATCTTGCTCTTTATTTGTTCAATTCTTGCGTCTAGGGCGTAGACTGCGCCGCTCAGAAAGTCCAGCATTCTTTGCGCCAGCGCTGCGTCGGTGTTTTCGAAGTCCACAACCAGCCCTTCGTTCTTCTTCAGGCTGTCAAGCAGCAGCTGCAAATCACCAAAGTTCTTCGGGCTGATCGTACTGACGTCCTGAGAAGGAGGCTTGCGCCTTTTGATTTTTTGCTCTCCTTGAAGGTATTCGAGGAATGCTCCCATTTTTTATTTCCTTTCGCCGAAAATGGCTCTGCCTAAACGCACCAGATTGGCGCCGCTTTCGACGGCTCTTAAATAATCGTTGCTCATGCCCATAGAAAGGTATTTCACCTGCGGGTAGCGCGCCTTCAAGGCGGCGTATTCGGCGTAGGCTCTGTCAAAGTAGCGCTGTGCCTGGTTCTCCTGGCAGTTTATCGGCGCCACAGCCATAAGCCCCAACAGCCTTACATTCGGAAAGGCAACGGCCTTTTCGGCAAACGCCGCCACGTCTTCAAGGTATAAACCGCCCTTTGACGCCTCCCTACCCGTGTTGGTTTCGAGGAGAATGTCCTGCACCTTATTGCTTTTCGCCGCCTCCTTATCAATTGTTTCGAGAAGCGAAAGCCTGTCTACGCTATGAATAAGCCTTACTTTGTCTATGATATACTTCACCTTGTTGGTTTGTAGCTGACCGATAAAATCCCATTGCGCGCGTTCGTCATATTTTGAAATAAACTCCTGCACCCTGTTCTCTCCTGCCGCCGATACAGGTGTATTCTGTATTATATCCAAAATTTCGGCGATAGAACGGGTTTTTGTAGCGGCGATGATTTCTACGCCGCCCTTCCGCGCTTTTTCTATTCGGTCTATTATTGCGTAAACGTTGTTTGTTATAATGCTCATAAAAAAATAATACCATAGCTTGCAGATATTTTCAACAGCCTGATGCAATGTTACTCCGAAATAAAAAAGCCGACTACGGCAAAAGCCGCAATCAGCCTATGAAATTATTCGTTTCGGCGTCCGTTCAGCACTCCTCGCCCTCATTGCCCTCAATACAGCATTCTTCGCCGCTTTCATCCGTGCTTATTCTGTTTATGCTGACCTCGTATGCAACCTTGGTTTCGGCCTCGCCGAACTCGTTGAGTTTTTGATAGCTTCTGGATTGAATTCTGCCGTTTATGATAAGCTTTTCGCCGATAGGCATATCCTTTACAAATCTGGCGTTTCTGCCCCAGGCTATGCAGGGAAGATAATCGGACTTGTTGTAGGCTCTGTTGACTGCCAGCAAAATGTCGCAAATCTCTCTCTTGAACGGCGTCGTCCTATATACGGGAAGCTTGCATATGTAACCCGTTATGTCGATAGTATTCGGGTTGCGTTCGGTATCGTAATCAAGAATATCCCTGACAAAAACCGTCAATAAAAGTCTGGAACGTCCGTCAATAAGCTTGTTATAGCTTCGGAGCTGACCGGTAATAGTGACAGGTCCGTCACCCATTCTTTCGTCTGCAAGCAATCTCTCGGAAATAGTAATGGGTATAATATCCATCTGTTCGCTAAGTCTGGGAACGGTTATTTGCGCTTCGTAAAAACCCTCGCCGAACATCTGGTGTGAATACTGCGGCTCTTCGTTGATATAGCCGGAAAGCGTAACCACATTGTTGGTCATCAAGTCATAACTCATAATTTCTGTGTACTCCTTTTTATTACTGCTATTTTGCAAACTGTCTGCCATTTTTGTCTATGTAATAATTTTGTTGCAAAACAAGCTCATTCATTCTTACGGAAGTAAACCCCTTGTTTTTTAGTCCCGTTAATATAATCGGTAAAGCGTCCAATATGTGGTCGCTGTTGTTGTGGCATAGTATTATGGAGCCCGCCTTGGCTCTCGAAAGCACTCTTTCAGCTATCTGCGCGCCGCTGAGTCCTTTCCAGTCGAGGCTGTCCACGTCCCATTGTATACAAAACATTTTCATCTCTTCTGTGCAAGTGAGAAGGGTTTTGTTGTATTCTCCGAAAGGTGCTCTAAAAAAGACTGCGTCTTTTCCGGTGATGTCCTTGATTTTTTTGTTTGTTGTTTCAAGCTCCCTTCTCACCTCTTCCTGCGACAGACCGGACATATGAAGGTGGTTGGTGCTATGGTTGCCCACAAGAAAGCCTCTTTCGTCGATTTCCTTGGTTAGCTCGGGATATTTGTCTATCCAGAAACCTACTAAGAAAAACGTAGCGTTCATCTTGTAGCGTTCGAGAAGCTCCATAATCTGACGGGTCTTGTCGGCTCCCCATGCCGCATCGAATGAAAGAGCAACCTTTTGTTCTTTGCACTCAACACTGTAGATTGGAAGTTTCTTTTGGGAAGAAAAGGCGCTTGTGATTCTTGGGTTGAAACATAGGGAGGTTGCTATACTAAGTACTGCAATAAGCAAAAGGATGATAATCAATCTGCTTTTTTTCATCACAATGAACATTTTCTTACCCCTTACATACTATCATACGACCGGAGACGAATATGAACATATTTTGTCAAATTATGTCTACATACCCTGCCTTCGGAAATTATTAATAGATTATGCGGGTAAATCTTTTGTTATTACTCTATTCCATATCTATTTGGTTTTTACTTTGTGGCGGTTGAGGAGGAATTCGAGTTTTGCGGTGTTTGCCTCGTCAAAAGAAAGCCTTGGCGAAATAGCTCTGATGGTATCATAGCCGTCTTCGTCTATATAAAAGAATACCCTGCCGTGTTCAATTCTGTATTCGTAGAGGTGCAGCCAATTTATATATCTGAACGGTGTGACTATGCCGCAATCCAGCACCGCAAACCGACAAGTCATCATCTTTATGGTAAGAGAGGTGAACATAGCCAAAATAATAATAATAGATGCAAAAATAATGTACATATGCGTAGTAATCATCAGCACAACTGCGGTAATAACGAGTATTAAATACGCGCTGACAAGCAAAATATGCCATGCCTTAGTGTAATAAAGAGGTATGAGAATAATAGCTGCCTTGTATTTCAATTTCAACTGACGGACTTTATACATCGCCCGTGCGCAAAGTACCGTCGCGGCGGCGGTTGCAATAATCATCATCAAATCAATAATTAGAGTAGACATAGTATCATTATAGAACAAAGAAAAAAAATTTTCAATAGAAAAATATTATTATTATTAATTATAAATATTAATTTAGGAATAAAAAGCTATCTTTGTTTCAAACGGCTCTTGGCGTTGCGCTGTGCGAAACGCATTATCTTTTGCGTGTGTTTGACGGCGGTTTTTTTTGCTGCTCTGCATACGCCTTTTGTATTATCGGAAGGTTTTCTTTTTTGCGGTACTGTAAAAGAGCCCTTTGCGTGCGCTTTTCTTCGACACTAGAAGCCACATAGATTTCTTCGTCGGTTTCGGGGTCGATTCCCGTATAATACATGCAAGTCGACCTTGTTGACGGCGTGGGATAGAAGTCCTGCACCTGCTCCGGCATATAGCCCGTGCTCTTCAAATATTCGGTGAGTTTCATTGCGTCTCCGACGGTGCAACCCGGATGCGACGAAATAAGGTAAGGCACAAGGTACTGCTCCTTGCCTTGTCTGTGATTTTCTTCTTTGAACTGTTGCGTAAAAGCCTTGTATACCGCGAACGGCGGTTTGTTCATAAGCCGCAGCACGGAATCCTCGGAATGCTCGGGAGCTACCTTGAGCTGTCCGCTGATATGGTGCGCTACCAGCTCGCGAAAAAACTCTTTGTTCTTGTCGTACATAAGATAATCGAACCTTATACCGCTGCGTACAAAAACTTTTTTTACGTTTGGAAGCGCTCTAGCCTCGCGCAAAATATCCAGATACTCGCTGTGGTCGACTTCAAGGTTTTCGCAAACCTTTGCGCCGATACAACGCTTGCCCGGGCATACCCCGTCCTTTCTCTTTTTGCACGGGGGATTGCGGAAATTCGCCGTCGGACCGCCAATATCGTGGATGTAACCCTTAAAGTCGGGTTTCTGTGTCAATTCTACGGCTTCGAATATTATGCTTTCCTTGCTCCTTTTTGAAATCATTCTGCCCTGGTGAAAGGACAATGCGCAAAAAGAACAACCCCCGAAACAGCCGCGGTGTGAGGTTATGCTGAACTTCACCTCTTGTATCGCCGGCACGCCGTCTTTGTAAGAAGGATGCACCTCGCCGGTAAAAGGCAAAGCGTATACCCTGTCCATTTCCTCCTGCGTAAGCGGTATTGCAGGCGGATTGATAACGACATAGTCCCTGCCGTGCTTCTGCACCAGCGGTCTTGCCTTCATATCGGCAGCGCAATAAGCCTGCTGCTTATAGGCCTTGAGGAATTTCTTTTTGTCGGAAATGGTTTCTTCAAAGGTCGGGCAGAATTCCGCGCCGCCCGATTGACATTTTTCTTTCATACTTTTTGACAATCCGTCAAAAGTCGATAAATATCCCGTGCCTCTTATGTCCTTGACCTTGTCAAGAGACGCGCCTTTCTTTGCCATATCGAGCAAGTCCCAAAGCGGTCTTTCGCCCATACCGTATATAAGCAAATCTGCCTTACTGTCGACAAGTATTGAAGGCATAACGCTGTCCGACCAGTAGTCATAATGCGCCATGCGGCGCAAGCTCGCCTCCATACCGCCGATTATGACGGCAACGTCCGGAAACAGCCTTTTGAGCGCACGGCAATATACCGTCACAGCTCTGTCGGGTCTTCGTCCTGCTTTGCCGCCCTCGCTGTACACGTCGTTGCTTCTGCGCTTCTTTGCCGAGGTATAATTGTTAACCATGCTGTCGACAACCCCGCCGGAAACCAAAAAGGCCTTGCGCGGTCTTCCGAATTTCAAAAAATCGGCGTCGTGTTGCGGCTGCGCCAGTATCGCCACCGAAAAGCCCTCAGCTTCGACAACGCGCGATATAATGGCGTGTCCAAAAGACGGATGGTCGACGTACGCCTCCGGCGATACCAGTACGAAGTCTACGGGAAGGCTTGTTTCATACGGCTCAAGCGGAAGAAAATTCATCAGCCGAAGTACCCTATGCCGCTTTCAAATATCTTCATATCAAATTCTCCGCCGATATTCTTGTAGAGATTTTTGCCTATTCTTTCGGCGTGTCCCATCTTGCCCAGTATTCTGCCGTCGGGCGAGGTAATACCTTCTATGGCAAGCATAGAGCCGTTGGGATTCCACGGTGAAAGCATAGTAACGTTGTCCGATAAATCGACGTATTGCGTGGCAATCTGTCCATTGTCAATTAATTTTGACATTTCCGTAGCGTTAGCTACAAACCTACCCTCTCCGTGGCTTATTGGAACGTTGAAGACGTCGCCTACGCACACACCGTTGAACCAGGGGCTAAGGTTTGAGGCAACTCTGATTCTTGATATTGTGCTGACGTGGCGGTTAATATTGTTGTAAGTCAAGGTGGGCGACTCCGCCGTCTGCGCCTCAATTTTCCCATGAGGGAGCAGTCCAAGCTTTATAAGCGCTTGAAAACCGTTGCAAATACCCAGTATCAGCCCGTCGCGTTTGTGGAGAAGCTCGTTCACAGCATCGGCAAGCGCCGGATTTCTGAAAGTGGTGGCAATGAATTTTCCGCTGCCCTCCGGCTCGTCGCCGCCGGAGAACCCTCCGGGAAAGGCGATAATTTGCGCCTTGGCTATAGCGCTTCGGAAAGCGTCAATGGTGTCCTTTATGTTGTTTGTAGATTGGTTGCGCACTACTACGATATTCGGTTCGCCGCCTGCAAGTTTGAACCTTTTTGCGGTGTCATACTCGCAGTTCGTACCCGGAAAAGCAGGTATGAATATATTTGGACGGGCGTGCTTTTGGCGACTTTTGTAGGTTTCTTTCACCGAATAATTGAAGGCTTTTGCCTCGCCCTCGGCAGACGCTACCGTCGGAAACACCTTTTCAAGCTTTGAGGTGTACGCTTCGGTTAGTTCGCCATCGCATATTTCAAAGCCCATGCCTTTTATGCAACCGCTGTCATCAACTATGCCCAGGTAATCGGTCTCAAGCATCTCAAGCTGGGAGATGTCCTTAAGAGCGACAATAAAATCTCCGTATGCAGGCATAAAGTATTCCGAATCCATTTTTGCAAAGGATATACCCGAGCGCTCGCCCGAAATAGACTTTAATATGGCAGATATTATGTTATAATCAGCCACTGTCGCTGCCTCTATGTTACCCATTTCGATGTTTCCGTTCAAGATACCGTACACCTTCTTTAGATATTTGAAGTCAGGCATAAAATACGCGTCTCTCTTGAGCCTGATACGGAAAAGCTTTTGCCCTTTTTTGAATACATTGGTTAGCAGAGTATCTGCCTTTCCTATGCCCATCCCGAAGGAAATTAGTGTGGGCGGGACGTCCAGCTCGTTAAAAGAGCCGCTCATTGAATCCTTGCCGCCGATTGCCGCCACACCGAGGTTTATTTGCGCGTATAACGCGCCGAGCAAAGCGCCCGTAACCTCTCCCCATCTTTCCGGATCGTCGCGCAGCTTCTTAAAGAATTCTTGCAACGTAAGTCTGACGGTCATAAAAGGCACTCCCGCGGCTACAAGCTTGTTGACTGACATAATTATCGAATAGACTGCGCCTTTGAAGGGCGAAATTTCCAACAATTCCACCGGACAAGCAAAGCTTGATGCGGTTACGGTATTTGTTTCGCCGTTTACCGGAGGCTTTGACGCCATAATTATGCTCGGTGTAAGCTGGTATTTGCCGCCCAGCGGCATGAGCACGGAGCCTGCGCCTATGGTGCTGTCAAACATTTCCGTCATTCCCTTCTGGGAGCATACCTTCAAA
>JAQVME010000040.1 GCA_028703745.1 Clostridia bacterium | reverse complement strand
ATTTTCTTTTATTGACGTGACGGGTATATTGTTGTAGGTTTCCGCCACAACGACGTTGACAGAGGTTCCGCCGTAGCCTGTGACTTCATAGGTGTCATCCTCTTTCAGCGCGTATTCCAAACCATCAGTAGCCGAAAGAATTTCGTTCCATTTGGCATAAACCGTAATATCGGAAGTTATGGGCGAGGCGACAAGCGAACCTGCAGTAAATACATCGCGGAAGGTAACGTTATCATAATACCAGTCTTCAAACTCATATCCGCTTTTTGTTGGAGGGTTCGGCATCCTGAAGCCGGATTTGCCGTCGGTCTCTATTGAAGCTACCGCAGTGCCGCCGTTGCTGTTGAAAATTACTTTATAGGTTGGTTTTGCGCATGCAAAAAAAATGCTTAGCGCTACAAGTACAAATAATATAAAACAAGTAGTCCTCGTTATTTTTTTCACGGTACACCTTCAACTAAAATAATAACATTAAAAGCGCAGCTACGCAACATATTATAAATTTATCACTTCAAAATGGTTTTCCAACAAATCGATATACAGCATTTTGTTTCCGAGAATTCCGCCCTTGCCAAGCAGCAGTTTTATGGTTTGGCTGACTTGCACGGCAGCCACCGCCGCCGGCGTGAAGGAAGGATTACCAATAATAGTCTCTGCGCCCGCGACTTGCGAAACGCCGTATATCTTGTCAAGCGTCTTGTCTCCCGGGAATACTACGCATACCTGCCCGTACCAGCCGCCTATTGCGCCGTATACGAGGGGAATACCCTGCTTTTCCGTGGCGCTTTGGAGCAGTTTTTTTGTTTCTATAGAGTCGCACGCATCAATAACAACATCACATCCATCCAACAAGTCACGGGCGTTGTCCGACGTTATGCGCGTTTTGCGCGTGTCTAAACGTACAGAGGCATTGATGAGTTTTGTTCTTTTGGCGGCAACTTCGGTCTTGGCAAAACCTATTACTGCTTCATCAGAAAGCAATTGGCGGTTTAGATTTGTTTCATCAAAGCAGTCGCCGTCAACAACACGAATATTTTCGACACCTATTCTTGCCAATAGTTCCAGGACGTAGCCGCCCAGACCGCCCAGACCGATTATACAAACCTTGCACGATGCCAATCTTGTTTGCTCCTGCTCGGTTATGGTATGTTTATTTCTCAAATATCTCAGCATTGTGCCGCCTTCTTATGGCTATTGCCTATAAATATTGTTTTGGGCTACCTTAAGCTTGTATAAGGTTGCCTATGTCCCAATTTTCATTCAGCACTTTCTCGACAAATACTCTTGCTATATGCGGGTCAAACTGCTTGCCTGCGTTGCTTATCACCTCCGAAAGCGCCTGTGCTTTGCTCATGGCGTTGCGATAAGGGCGGTCGTAGGTCATTGAGTCGTAGGCGTCGGCTATGGCTATTATTCTTGCCCGATACTTTATATCCTCACCTTTCAGCCCAACCGGATAGCCCTTGCCATCCCATCTCTCGTGGTGTTGCGCCACTTCCTCTGCCAGCGGCAAATAATCCTTTACTGAGCTCAAAATCTTATAACCGGTCTCCGGATGCCTTCTAATAGCACGCCATTCGCTTTCCGTAAGACCTCCCGCCTTATTCAGCGTCTCGTCCGAAACGGCTATTTTTCCGATGTCGTGCATTAGCCCTGCGGTTCTTAGCTGTTCGGACTCTTCGGGAGAAAGCCCCAAAGCCTCTCCTATCCTGCCGCAAAGCTCCGCTACCCTTTTTGAGTGTATCTCTTCTCTCTGGCTCTTTTCGTAAAGGGTTTTTATAATAACATTTATGATGTTATGGCGCGCGCTCTGCTTCTCGGAAAGCTTGTGGGTGTTCATGAAATCCTCGGCTTTTTTTAGTGCAGACATAATACTTTGTCCACAGTCCTTAGCGCTCCAACCGCAAGAAACCGATATGTTAATACCGCCTATATTCTCATTTGATATTGCTTGCGCGGCTTTTCTTACAACCTTTGCCGTATCTTCGCAAGTATAACCCGGAAGCAGTATAACAAATTCGTCGTCGCCCATTCTGGCGGCTATGCCGTCTTTATAGACCCGCTTAATAACGGAGGATACTCTTTTTAGCGCACGATCTCCGGCGTCGTGTCCGAAAGCGTCGTTTATGACTTTCAGACCGTTTATGTCCATAATGACAAGGCTTAAGTCCGATACGCCCGAAGTCTCAAATTGTTTTATTTTTTCTTCGATATACTTGCGGTTTTTTAGTCCTGTAAGCCGGTCATGCTCGTTCAAAAAGGTAAGCTCGTCCTGCTTGGATTTCTTTTCATTTATGCTGCGCACCAGCTTCGAAATATCTTTTATTACAACAACGACACGGTCGTCTTGTAATTTTTTTGCGGTTATCTCACACCATATATTTAGCGACGGAAAAAAATGTTGAGCTAAATTGTAGTTGCCCTTCTGCAAGGAATGCCTGAAAAACTCTCTCCAGTCACATATTTCTTCACGCTCGGCAAAGATTTGGGACAATGTTCTTCCCGTAATTGAAACAAGCGACAGTATTCTTTCAAAATTTCCGTTAACCTCTAATACTTCGAAATCGCATGCGGCGCCGTCTGAATCATATATAGATTTTACTACTGCGTAACCTGTGTTTGAGATATCAATGATTATCTTGTAAAAACTGCTGCTGCTCATTATTCACCTTTTGTACGGACGGCGCGTCGGGAAAAGTTTTGCCTGACTTATTGTTGTTGAATATATTATAGCCGCAAACGCCGCCGCCGTCAATACGCTTTTCAAACGACTTTCATAACGGTTTTTACCAATCGGCATTGACAATGTATATATTATTTAGTATTATTTTATTATTAGTTATTAGAGGTGTATATGAAAAAAACCGTATTGATTGTTGTATTGGCACTTTTTTTCGCAGCTTTGTTGATAGGCGGCTATGTTTCGGGCGCGCAGGCAGCCCCGGAAATGAATTTATACAGCGATAACGGTTATATTGATTATGCAGAAAATGTTTTCTTAGACGTCGACAAATACCCCGATATGGCAGAAATGGGGCTTTTTTGGACGACATGGGATGAGCAGGAACAGGCTATCGTTCAAGTTCCCGCGGATTCTACCCAAGGCGCTTCGCTTGTCGACCCCTCGAAGCCCACAATCATTAACGTTCACGGCGTATTGCTCGACGGATTCTATCGCCAAGAACGGTTTAATTTGAATACTAAGATAGCAGAACCGAACGAATTCGATCTTGATACCGATTTTGTTTCTATGAATTACCTATGGCTGCGCGAGGGCTGGAATGTGGCAAACTTCCACTACAACCGCTTTGCCTCCGAAAATAATCCCGGACTCATCGAATCAAAAATTTGGGCAAATGATGGAGAGATGGGAGTGCGATACCGTCATCAGAACGGCGAGTTTAGCGCCGCTGATGTCACGCAATATAGCCTTGCCGAGCACTTTGCCGCCGAATATATCAGAGCGATGCGGCTGCTCCCCGCGAATATGGGCGAAAAGGAAATAAGGTTCACAGGACACTCAATGGGCGGTATGCTTACCACGGCGGCGCTTTTTTTGCTTACCGAGCTTGCTGATGCCGGACAGCTTGCCCAAACGCAGTTGCCTGAACGCTACGCTCTGCTTGACTCGTATTTCAGCACGGTGTTAGAAATAGGAGATGAGCTGCTGTATGTCGGTCCAAAGGACATTACTATCCGATGGTCAAACAAACCGCTGGTTTACAACAATTCCGGCGCTACTATGATGGCATGCTTGAAGGCGATTGCCGCGAAGGGCATTGCGCTGGAATATTATACCTACGAGGTACGAAACTTTCTATCACTTGGAGCAAAACAGTATGCCGAAGAATTGCGCAAAGTAAGCACATACGCCGTTGTCTATCCCGATTTTCAAGGGCAAGGCTACACCGTTGCCGGTGACGGCCACAACGGAGTTCGTGAGTGGTATCTCTGTTCCATTCTCGACGAGCCGCTGAGAGACACGACCTACGGGGATACAGGCGCTATGGCGCCCTCCGCCGCGCTTGCCACAAACCGTTTGTTTGAGTTATACAACAAAGAGTTCGCTATTGACGAAGGCACCACCACCGTCAGAGCTTACGACGACACAATGATGCTGCGCTTCAAAATCGAATATGAGACTAACGGAGGTAGAAATTCCCTTTCGAACGTCGAAAAATATATTCCAAACGGCGAAACCATTATACTTAAAAATGCGGTTAAAAGAGATGCCACCTTCGACGGCTGGTATCTGACAAGAGATTTCAGCGGAGACAGAATTACGCAAATCGACACAAACTCCCAAGTCAATTACAAGCTATACGCAAAATGGATTTAGCTCGGCTGGTAGCAGACCACCTGTCCCGACCAAACGCAAAGTTTCACAGCCGTCTAGCCTTGTACTTCTTTTCCTCCTCGTTTTCCAAACATGCATAAAAAAAGAATTAAGGACAAGCGCCTTAATTCTTCATTATTTTATTTTGCCTACATTTTGAAGCGCCTAGAGGCGGTTTCGCCCGTCAATCAGGCAATTGGATATGCAAATCCGATATCGGGTACGATGCGCAAGGATGAATATATCCGAGCTTTTTATCGGCAGCGCGCCTGCCGTCACTGTCGCCGGGGACAAATACGTCGCCGTTTACAAGACGGCTTCTGCAATACCCGCATTCGCCGCTGCGGCACTTAGAAGGCGCAAGTATGCCGGCGCGCTCAATAGCCACCAGCACCGATTCATCGCTTCTTGCCTCAATTTCTTTATCTAAGGCGGCACCGCTGACACGGAGCTTATATATCGCGCCGGCGGCGCCGTCAGGATATCCCTCCGCTTGCTCAACGCGCTTTATTTCGCCGAAAAGCTCTCTGCGGACAAGCTTCTTGGACAGCTTGAGCTTGGCTATCTCCTTGGTAAGGAAGTTGTACATAACCTGAGGACCGCATATAAACAGCGAGAATTCCTTGGGCGCGTACTTTTTTATTAAATCGGCGGTGATAAAGCCTTTTTCGAAGCCCTCCTTATCGTCGTCGCTAAGGATGTGAACAACCTTTACCTTTCCGCCGGACAATCGTTCTTGCTCCTCCAGCCTATCGCGGAAAAGAATATCGCATTCCTTGCAACTGCCATACAATAATATAAGTCTGAGGTTTTCTGTGCCCTCGGCTACAGATTTTGCCAAAGAAAGGAATGGCGTCACTCCGCTACCGCCACAAATACCCACTACAGTTTTTTCATCTCTGATAGGCTGATAATAGAAATTGCCGTCAGGTGCCGAAACCTCGACACGGTCACCCGTTTTCCAATTTTCGTTTGCCCATTTTGAGAAGAATCCGCCGTCACCCGATTTCACGGTGATTTCGTAAAAGCCGTCAAGCGCATCCTTGGGCGACGAGCTCAACGAATACGGACGAGTGAATACCGAGCCGTCAATAGACAGGTTCAAGCTGACATATTGCCCTGCGCGGAAATACGCAGGCTTGCTGCCGTCCGCCATAATGAGTTTGAAACTTTTTGCGCGGTCGTTGTGGGTTGTTATCTCATCAATCATCATAATTTGTTTTTTCGGATGCAGTTGCTTTGCCAGCCTGTTAACGGCGGGTACGGCAACTAGAGGCGTCGTAGACCCCTCGTCAAACCTTTTTGTTCTGCCGGGAACCAGCTTCTTAAAGGCGATCAAATCCAGCAAGCCGATAGGCTTTACTTTTATATTCAACTTCTTTGCCATTTTATTTTCCCTCCCTTATATCTTTTGCCGTAAGCAGCGCCGAGGTTTCTCCCGACAAATACGAGGAGCCATAGCCATGCGCCCTGAAGGCAAAGCCTCCTGAGAAGCGCAAACCTTTGATCAGGATCTCTTGTTCCAGGCACATAGTTCTTGGCAGTACCGAATCCCACGAATCAGGCTCATAGCCGTATATCGAACCGTTGTAGGCGCCCGTGTACCTGGCAAATGTGGCAGGTGTTGCAACCTCAAATTCTTCTATGCTGTCCTTAATTCTTATGCCTGTAGCCTTTTCGAAATCGTCGACAATGCTATAAGCTAATTTGTCCTTGAGTTTGTAATACTCCTCCGGCGTCACCTTGTCCCACGACCCGGCGTTAAACAGTGTAGTGAATGACATTATTGACGTGCCTTTGGGCGAGCAGTCGGGATTTGCCGCGTTTAGGCATACCGTGGCTTGCATCATATTGCCGTCAAAACCACTCATAATCTCATACAGCTTGTCGGTGTCCATTGAACGGTAAATGAAATAGCTATAATCGTTCAGCCCCAGTTCCTCTGCGCTTTTGTTTAGCCCGAGGTAAACAACAAAGCCTGCGGGACCTACCCTTCTGGCGTTGGCTGTTTTTGTGGCTAGAAGCGGAAGTTCTTCTTTCGGCTCTATCATTGAGGAATAAACCGTATGCGGGTTTATGTTGGCGATGACATGGTTTGTCAATATGGTCTCGCCCTTGTCTGTAACAATTCCCGTTATTTTGTTGTCCTTGACAAGTATTTTTTCGGCTTTTGTGTTATATCTGATTTCTCCGCCAAAATCCCTTATGCGCTTGTCCAGCGCCGCAGAAATCTCGTGAGAGCGTAGTTTTGGGATGTAAGCGCCTTTCTGTATGTATTTGAGGAACATTGCCGCAAATACCGTAAAATTGCATCTGCTGGTAGGTATTCCAAGGTAACACCAGTAGGCGTTGAGTATATCCTTGACCTTGCCCGAAATATTCATTGCCTTCTGAACTTGGTCGAGCGAGTACGCCGCAGTTTTGAGGAAATTTGGATAATTCTTTATGAGGTACTTCTTGTCGGCTACGCCCTTTGATTTTGTGAGATATGCAAATGCGTCCACAACCTCCTGGCATAGCGCAAAAAACTCTTCTACCTTTGCGCGGCTACCGGGAACGTATTCTTCGAATTTGTCAATATACTCCTTTTGTCCGAACGGCAACACCACATCAAGCTCCTTGCCCTTGTCTGTAAGTATCATACGGTAGGCGTCGGGAACGGGCAACCATTGAATGTCCGCGCCCAGCTTTTTGAACATGGCGCCGCTACCCCCCGGACTCTCGGCGTCGCCCACGTCACATAGCTCGTGCAACGAAGGCTCGAACTCAAACCTCCCTCTGACGAAGCTCGTCGCGAACCCGCCGGGCAGATTATGCTGCTCAACCAGTAGCGTTTTGAGCCCTTCTTTTGCGGCAAAAGCCGCCGCCGTCAAACCGCCGTTTCCTGCGCCGATGACGATGACATCGTATTTTTTCTGTTTTTCTTGTGGCATTATTCCCTCCCCTTAATAAGTATCATTATCTTTATAGTAAAAGTATACCATAGCTTTTTTGTCATTTCAATGGCATTTTTCGCATAAACAGGCACAATATGCAACCGTTTTTTTTAAGCGGCGGCTCTTAAATACCCTAAACCCTAATAACGCTAAATTAAAGCAATAAATAGGATATAATATAAAAATTAAGGCAAACGCCTTAATTTTTATATTTCATACCGACAATGAACCCAAGAATTGGGAAAACATAGAATTTAAGCTATAAAAAGTTTACTTTTTTGAAAAAGGCTGGCAATGTTGTGCCAGCCTAAATCCTCATCTTATATATACTTGCTATAATTGTGTCTTTTTCGCTTTACGCTGAAGCTGGTTATAAGGATACCTACAAGCACGACGCCCAGCGCGCCAATTCCTACGTACAGCAGCACTCCGGCTATCCTGTCGTTCGAAGTCACCGCATGGCTTTCTGTTATGAAGGCGTAATCGCCTAGCTGGAGAGCCGTGAATACGATATATTCTCCGTCCAACTCGAACGCGACATCATATGTTTCGTTTTGACCCATATATACTATGCGCAACGTTTCTAAATCCGTTATTGTCGAAGGAATGAGCATTCTGACCTCTGCGGTACCCTCAAGTGATATGTTCGTGCCGTTGTTGTAGAGGCTTATGTTCATAATGGTCTTAATAGATTCGCCCGATTTCTCGTCAACGGTTATGACCTCTTCCGCCTGCTTAATGTCCTCGGTGTTCTCGTTCCCGATGATAACAGGCACAACATAAGGGTCAACGCCGCCTTCTATCGTTAGTATGCCTTGAGGTATGATTTCTGAGGTAGAAACCACGTTTGTCATAATTATGAGCCTTGCTTCAAGCACCAGTTCGTGGTAATTTTCTTTTGTAAACGTCGCCGTTGCTCTGTAAACGCCGACCTCCGTGCCGGAATTGTTCTTATATTCAACAGTGTACTTGCTGACTTCGCCCGTCGCTATTATGCTCTGCTCATAGCCGTCATAAAGCACCTTCAAATCCTCGAAACTCACGTCGGTAATCGCGCCTTTTTCGATTTTTAGCACAGAATTAATTGTTGTCACAGTGTAGTTGTTCAGCGGCTTGACTTGGCGCAGGTATATGGGATAGTCTCCTACGTATGAATCCGGTTTCGCCGACGAGGTTATGGTTATGGCCTGAGAAATAAGTTCGGCATCTGCGGCAAGCGGGCCTCCGCTTATCTCATAGGTAAGGTCTATGCTAGTGGCGCTTCCGTGCAGGAAGGACTTTGCGTTTGCGGTTATGGTAATGGGCTTCGGCTCTATAATAAGATTGCCCGATACGATAACTATTTCGTAGTTATGGTTTTGAAGTGTGCCGATTGTTATGGGATACGTGCCCGTATCCTCGCCTTGGGCTCTGCTCAGATCGCCTGACAGAGTGTCTCCCGCCAGCATGCTGCCGCCGAGTAATCCGTAGGTTAATAACGGGTCGGTTTCGCCATAAATCTTCTCTTTGACGTCGGCAATTATGACGATAAGTCTTTGCTGAATCTCAAATTGGTTGAAAGCAAGCGTAATATCGTAATTGGCGTTATCTTCGTTTGTCAAAGTCCCTGATGTGATATCGTATAGCCCCACCGTCTCGCCGATTTCTCTGGAAAGACGACCATTCAGATTATCTCCAAACACCAAATTCCCGCTTGTGATAGCATAAGTGAATTGCGGATCTTCGTAGCCGTAAGT
>JAQVME010000039.1 GCA_028703745.1 Clostridia bacterium | reverse complement strand
ATCGACGTATCCAATCTCATGCCTATCTGCTCCGCCTGCGACAAGCCGACGAGAGTAGGACACGCAGTCGTCGAAGGCAAGAAGGAGAGAATCTGCAAAAAATGCGGAGCCGTTCTTGAGACCAAGAAGTTTGTCGAAAAGAAGGCAAAGGCGACGGTAAAGAAGAGAACCAAGAAAGAAGAAGTCACCGAAAAGGCAGAGGTAGTTGAGACCGCTGAGGCAGCAACTTCCGAACCTGAGGCAGAACCTTCAAAAACCGCCGCAGTAGCCCCCAAGGCGACCGCGACGGCCGTCAGAAAGAAAGTAGTAAAGGAATAGGAGAGGAGGTTTATAGATGGCAAAAGCTAAAGAAACCGCAGCGGCGGCAATACCCGCTGTGAAATATGAGAACAGACTCAAAAAGCGTTACAAAGAGGAAATAATCCCCGCTCTTATAAAGACCTTCAATTACGAGAACGTAATGCAGGTACCAAAAGTTGACAAGATTATACTCAATATGCGTTTGGGCGACGTCAAAGACAACGCCAAAAGCATGCAGCTTGCGATTAATGAACTCGAAACTATAGCAGGACAAAAAGCCGTAGTTACGAAGGCAAAGAAATCCGTAGCCAATTTCAAAGTCAGAGAAAATATGAGCGTCGGCGCGAAGGTGACTCTGCGCGGCACGAGAATGTGGGACTTTTTGGACAAGCTTGTTTCTATCGCGCTTCCCCGTGTTAGAGACTTCAGGGGCGTCAGCCCTAAGGCGTTTGACGGCAGAGGAAACTATGCCATCGGAGTCAAGGAGCAACTTATATTCCCCGAGATATCTTACGACCAGGTTGAGAAGGTCAGAGGCTTTGATGTTTGCGTGGTCACTACGGCAAACACCGACGAAGAGGCAAAAGAGCTGCTCAAGCAGATCGGAATGCCCTTCAGCAAGTAGGAGGTTTATTAATAATGGCAAAGAAAGCAATGATAAACAAGCAGCAGAGAAAGCAAAAGTTCACCACAAGAGAATACACGCGTTGTAGCATCTGTGGCAGACCTCACGCTGTTCTGAAAAAATACGGTATTTGCAGAATATGCTTCAGGAATTTGGCTTACAAAGGTCAAATCCCCGGCATAAAGAAAGCAAGCTGGTAATGGAGGTGTAAATATGGCAATAACAGATCCCATCGCAGATATGCTGACCCGTATAAGAAACGGACTAACCGCGAGATACGAGAGCGTAGACGTCCCGGCTTCTAAAGAGAAAATGGCTATCGCCGAGATTCTCGTCAAGGAAGGCTTCATAAAGAGCGCAAGCGTGCTCACGAAGGAAGAGGCTCTTTCCTCGGAGAAGAAGGACAAAAAGGAAGACAATCAGCCGAGAAGCAGCATTGAAAAAAAAGCTATCAACCGTCAGGCGAAGAGAAAGCTTTATGACAATATTGTTATCGAACTGAAATATGGCGCAAACAACCAAAAGGTAATTACGGGCATCAAAAGAATATCCAAGCCCGGACTGCGTGTTTACGCCGGAAAGGAAGATCTGCCCAGAGTGCTTAACGGTCTGGGTATAGCAATCATTTCCACCTCAAAAGGCATTATGACCGACAAAGAGGCACGCGAAAATGGCGCCGGCGGTGAAGTGCTGGCTTACGTTTGGTAGGAGGTAAACGATGTCAAGAATAGGAAGATTACCCGTTGCCCTTACCGGCAAGGTTAAAGCAGAGCTAAGCGGCAGCGTCATCACCGTAACCGGTCCTCTGGGAACGCTTTCCCAGGAGATTCAGAACCGAAAAATCAACGTTGAGATTACGCCGAAAGAAATTCAAGTAACACGCGCTACCGAAGAAAAGGAAGTAAAGGCCGCGCACGGGCTTTACCGCGCTCTTATCGCCAACATGGTTCAAGGCGTGGAGAAGGGTTATTCCAAGAACCTTCTTATTGAAGGCGTAGGCTACAAAGCGGTTATGCAGGGCGCAAAGCTTGTACTTAACGTTGGATATTCCCATCCCGTAAATATAGAAGCTCCCGAGGGCATCAAGCTTGAGTGCGTTTCTAACACCGAAATAAGCGTAAAAGGCATTGACAAAAACAAAGTCGGACAATGCGCAGCTGATATAAAAGCAGTAAGAAAACCCGAACCCTATCATGGTTACGGCGTCCGTTACAAGGACGAGACCATTGTGAGGAAAGAGGGCAAGACTGCCGGTAAATAAAGGAGCCATGAGATTATGATAACAAAAAAGAATAAGAACGAAGTTAGGCAAGACAGGCATGCCCGTATGCGTTTCCAAATCGTGGGCACGGCAGAGAAGCCACGTTTGAATATATACAGGTCTTTGAGCCATATATACGCGCAGATTATTGACGACACCGCCAACGACGGCTCGGGGAACACCCTCGTTTCAGCCGCCACAGTAGAGAAGTCAGTAGCAGCGCAGATTGCCGGCATGAAGAAAACCGATGCCGCTAAGGTCGTAGGCAAGATAGTTGCCGAAAGGGCGAAGGAAAAAGGCATAGCCGCCGTCGTGTTCGACAGAGGCGGATACCTTTACACAGGACGTATCGCGGCAGTCGCAGACGGCGCAAGAGAAACCGGTTTGGTTTTTTAGGAGGCAAAAATGGCATTTGACAATAGAGAACATAAAGGCGAATTCAAAGGAAACGACAAATTCAAGAGAGGCAGAAGGCAGGAGCAGGAGAACGACGGCATTATCACAAAGACTGTCTCCATCAACCGCGTAACAAAGGTTGTTAAGGGCGGTCGCAATATGCGGTTTGCTGCGCTTGTAGTGGTCGGTGACGAAAACGGCAAGATAGGCGCGGGTCTTGGCAAAGCCAAGGAAGTACCCGAGGCTATCGAGAAGGCCATAAAGGTCGCCAAGAATTCAATGTTTACCATAGCTACGGAAGGCACGACTATTCCCCACGCGGCGCAAGGTATTTTTGGAAGGGGCAAGGTGCTTCTTATGCCTGCCGTTGAAGGTACCGGAGTTATTGCAGGCGGCGCAGTCCGCGCAGTGCTTGAGGTCAGCGGAATAAAAGACATCAGAACAAAGTCAATCGGTTCCAGCAATCCCATCAACAGCGTCAAGGCGACGCTCGAAGGTCTTAAGTCTTTAAGAACAGCCAAAATGATCTCCGCGTTGAGAGGAAAGGTTGTACAAAAAGGAGAATAATGATGAGCAAGCTAAAAATTACATTAATAAAATCGACTATTGGTTGCTTGGTCAACCAAAAGAGAACTGTTGAGGCTTTGAATCTCAACAAGATAGGTGTTTTCAGGGTTTATGAGGACACACCTACGCTTCGCGGAATGCTTGACAAGGTAAGTCATCTCGTCAAGATTGAAGAAGCAGCAGAATAATCATCAGGAGGTTTAGGTATGAGGATAGATACTATATCCCCGGAAAAAGGAGCCACAAAAACCCGTAAAAGGTTGGGCAGAGGAATAGGCTCCGGTCTTGGTAAGACCAGCGGCAAGGGACACAAGGGACAGAACGCCAGAAGCGGCGGCGGTGTACGCCCCGGTTTTGAGGGCGGACAGATGCCCCTCACCAGAAGGCTTCCGAAAAGAGGCTTCAACAATCTTTTTAAGAAAGAATTTTCCATCGTAAATCTCGAGGCTCTTGAAGCCTTTGAAGACGGCGCGACGATTACTCCGGAAATTTTGCTTAATGCAGGAATCCTCAGTAAGATAGAACCTTTCGGACTGAAGATACTTGGCGACGGGCAGCTGACGAAGAAGCTGACGGTGCATGCCCACAAATTCACCAAATCCGCAGAAGCAAAAATACTCGAGGCAGGCGGTAAAGTAGAGGTACTATAAATGCTGCAAACACTAAAAAACGCTTTTTTATCTCCGGACATAAGGAAAAAGATGTTCTTTACCCTTATGATTATATTGATTTATAGAATAGGCTGCTTTATTCCTATTCCCGGACTTGATGCGACGACTTTTCAGAGTACGGCAGGCAACGATTTCATGCAGATGCTGTATATGATTACCGGTGGTTCTTTGCAGAACGGCACGATATTTGCTTTGGGTATTATTCCATTCATCAACTCCTTCATCATCATGCAACTCTTGACACTGGTCATACCAAAACTTGAGAAGCTCAGCAAAGAGGGCGAAGAAGGCAGAAAAAAGATTACTCAGTATACCCGTTATCTTGCTATCGGTTTGGGCGTAGTCCAAGCCATTGGCGTTATGTTCAGCTGGAGAAGCTCCATATTGCCTGTGTTCGGTGACAGCGTCGCCAGCGAGATATTTACTATGATAAGTATAGTAATAGTACTTACGGCGGGCTCTTCACTGGTCATGTGGCTGGGCGAGAGAATAACCGAATACGGCATAGGCAACGGCACCTCGCTTATCATATTCATAGGTATCGTTTCCAACCTCGGACTATCCATAGCTCAAGCGGTATTCAAGACTATCCCCGCACAAATACAAGCGGGAGAGGGCACGGCCGGTATATGGTTCCTGCTTGCTTTCCTGATACTGGTAGTTTTGCTGTTCTTGCTCATCGTTTTTGTTGACTTGTCCGAGCGCAAAATCACTGTCCAGTACGCAAAACAAATAAAAGGCAACAAGATGTACGGCGGGCAGTCCTCACATATCCCCATAAAAGTTAACAGCGGCGGCGTTATGCCCATAATTTTTGCCAGCTCGCTGATTATGTTCCCTCAGATGATTATGCAGTTCGTGGGGAATACCTCATCGAAGTTCGTCATTTGGTGGTATGAATGGATGGGTGTTGGCGGCAACATATATCCTTTGTTTATGTTCCTGCTGATTATATTCTTCGCGTATTTCTATGCGCAGATTCAGTTCAACCCCGACGACATATCAAGGATGATTCAGCAAAACGGCGGATTTATACCGGGCATCAGACCGGGCAAATCGACTAGCGACCATTTGCGGAAAATCAACAACCGTATCACCTTGTTCGGAGCGCTGTTCCTGGCGTTTGTAGCGTTGATACCTACTTATATTCTGCAAATAAAAGGCTTTGAAAGCTTTGGTTTTGCAAACGCGTTCAGCGCAACCGGACTGCTGATAGTAGTCAGCGTGGCTCTCGAATTCGAAAAGCAACTCGAGTCACAGCTGCTGGTAAAAGCCAATAAAGGATTCTTAAAATAATGAAACTTATACTATTAGGCGCACCGGGAGCCGGAAAGGGCTCCCAAGCAACAAAAATATCCGCCGAATACGGCATACCGCATATCTCGACGGGCGATGCACTGAGAGCCAATATTACTGCGGGTACCGAGCTTGGCAAGTTTGCGCAGTCCTTTATTGAGAAGGGACAGCTGGTGCCCGATGAGGTTGTCGTAAATATCGTTGCCGACAGAATAAAGAAAGAGGATTGCAAAAAAGGCTTTTTGCTTGACGGCTTCCCCCGGACTATTCCACAGGCAGAGGCGCTCGACAAGCTTACCGCAATAGATGTGGTCATAAACCTTGACGTGGATTTTGAACTGGTTATCGGGCGTATCAGCGGCAGAAGAATGTGCGCTTGCGGCGAAACCTATCATATCAGCACCTACGATAAAGAAATATGCGCCAAGTGCGGCGGCAAGCTTTATCAAAGGAAGGATGACAACGCCGAAACAGTCAAAAGCCGTCTTGAGGTATATACCAAGCAGTCGGCTCCGCTGGTGGATTATTATAAGGACAAGGGTATTCTTGTGAATGTTGACAGCAACACCACAATACAGGCTACCTTTGACGCAATAAAAGAGATACTGAAATGATTATTGTCAAGAATGCCCTACAGATAGCGGCGATGAGAAAGGCGGGAGAAATCGTTCGCGACATACTCAGCCTTGTCGAAGAACACGCTAAAGAAGGGGTTAACACAAAATATCTCGATACGCTTGCATATGACTATATAAAGAAACAAAATGCATATCCCTCATTTTTGGGCTTCGGGGACTTCCCCGGCTCGATATGCGCGTCTATAGACAGCGAGGTGGTGCATGGTGTACCCTCCAAAAAGAGAATACTCGAAGAAGGTCAGCTGCTAAAAATTGACGCAGGCGCATTGTTCGAAGGTTATCACGCGGATGCCGCAAGAACTATAGCCATCGGAAACGTCGGCGAAAAGAAAAGCAAGCTGATGGAGGTTTGCAAGCAGAGCTTTTTTGAAGGCATAAAAGTGCTGAAAGAAGGCGCAAGGCTGGGAGACCTAGGCTACGAAATACAACAATACGTAGAGAAGCATGGCTTCAGCGTAGTGCGTGAACTCATAGGTCACGGTGTCGGAAGTCAGCTCCACGAGGACCCTAACGTGCCGAATTATGGCATACGGGGCAGGGGAACAAGGCTTTGTGCGAATATGACCATTGCTATTGAGCCCATGATAAATCTGGGCGGCAAGGAAGTGGTTTTCAGCGACAATACCTTTGCGGTGGTAACCGCGGACGGCTCGCCGTCGGCGCACTACGAAAACACGGTAGTAATACTCCCCGACGGGGTAGAAATACTTACAATGTAAAGAGGTAATTATGGACAAACCCATACAAGTCGGCTCAATAGTGTTTTCGAAATCGGGAAGGGATGCAGGCAGATTTTTTATAGTAACAGAAGTCGTTGACGAGAATTTTGTAAGATTGGTCGACGGCAAACTGCGCAGACTGGAAAAACCGAAAACAAAGAAAATCAAACATCTTAAGGCAACGGGCGACATTAGCGACAAAATAAGAGAAAAGCTGCTTGACGGCAAAGTGATTTATGACGCCGAAATAAACAGCATAATAAGAAAATATTACTCATAATGGAGGATTGAAGGTGTCAAGAGATGATATTATTGAAGCAGAAGGCACAGTGACAGAAATATTGCCCGGAACGAATTTCCGAGTGACCCTGTCAAACGGGCATATGATAACGGCCTACCTTTGCGGAAAGATGAGACAGCATACTGTGAGAGTATGCGTGGGTGACAAAGTAAAAATAGCGATGAGTCCTTATGATATCACCAAGGGAAGAATTACTTATCGCAACAAAAACAATAATTAGCATAACTACAGGAGGATATCAAGATGAAAGTCAGGCCGTCAGTAAAGCCTATGTGCGATAAGTGCAAGGTAATCAAGAGAGAAGGAAAAATAATGGTTATATGTAGCAAATATCCCAAACACAAGCAAAAGCAGGGATAAAACTCATAAAAACAATTGCTAACCTTTGTTTTATTTTGTATAATACAAAGGTTAGCCCGTATAAATGATAAAGATTTATGCGGACAAAAACGCGTTCAATCCGGGGGCGGCTGAATTGTCAATAAAAGATGATTTACTCCGGTGATTAATATAGATAAACAACAAAACAAAAAATTATGGAGGTTTTTTAATGGCTCGTATAGCAGGTGTAGATTTACCCCGTGAAAAGAGAGTAGAAATAGGTCTTACCTATATATTTGGTATCGGCCGCGCGACGTCGAACAAAATCCTTAAGACGTCGGAGATAGATCCTGATACCAGAGTGAAAGATTTGACTGAAGACCAGGTAGCCAAGATTCGTGACTATATTGAGAAAAATATACGCGTTGAGGGCGATCTCAAAAGAGAAGTGATGATGGATATCAAGCGCCTTATGGAAATAGGCTGCTACAGAGGCGTCAGGCACAGAAAGGGCCTGCCCGTAAGAGGTCAAAGCACCAAGCAGAACGCCCGCACAAGAAAGGGACCCAAGCGCACGGTCGGCCGTAGCAAAGCCAAAGCCTAGGAGGTAAAGAAATGGCAGTAAGAAAATCCGCAGTAAAAAAGAGGAAGGACCTAAAGCGTATAGACAGAGGACAGGTCCACGTTCATACCACGCACAACAACACGATTGTGACTGTTACTGACATAAACGGGAATACCATTAGCTGGGCTTCCTCCGGTATGTTGGGACTTAAAGGCGCCAGAAAAGAAACGGCTTTCGCCGCGACGCAGGTTACAGAGAAGGCAGTCAACGAAGCGAAGTTGCATGGATTGAGAAGAGTAGAAATATTTATCAAGGGCACGGGCCAGGGCAGAGAACCGGCTATCCGCGCCGTACAGGCAGCTGACGTAGATATCGCACTAATTAAGGACGTTTCTCCCATACCCCACAATGGTTGCCGTCCGCCAAAACGCAGAAGACTGTAATCAGGAGGTAAAAGAATAATGGCAAAATATACAGGGGCAGATTGCCGTCTTTGCAGAAGAGAGGGCGAAAAATTATTTTTGAAGGGAGACAGATGCTTTTCGGGCAAGTGCGCTTTATTGAAGCGCCCGTATGCGCCCGGCGTGCACGGACAAAGAAGAAAAAAGCCGACGCCGTACAGCATTCAGCTCCGCGAGAAGCAAAAGACAAAGAGAATATACGGCTTGATGGAGAAGCAATTCCACATGTATTATGAAATGGCCGAGAAGATGAGAGGTATTACGGGCGAGAATATGCTTGTACTCCTTGAAAGAAGACTCGACAACGTCGTATACAGAATGGGCATCGGCGTATCCAGAGCGCAAGCCAGACAGATCGTAAACCACGGACATATCACCGTAAACGGCAAAAGAGTGAATATTCCATCCTATCTTGTCAAGGTCGGAGACGAAATCGCAGTGAAAGAAAACAAGAGAGAAAAGACCTTCTTCATCGAACTCAAGGAATCCAGTTTCAAAAATTCATTGAAATGGCTTGAATTCGATCCCAAGACTCTCAAAGGTTCGATTATTGCTTTACCGTGTCGCGAAGATATTGATATGAATATAGCCGAGCACATGATTATCGAGTTGTATTCTAAGTAATATTACCCGAAATAAGGAGGATTACCACCATGATGGAAATAGTAAAACCCAAAATAACCGAAATTGAAAGCGCAGACAACGCACAGGCAAGTTTTGTTGTTGAGCCTTTAGAAAGAGGTTACGGAATAACCATAGGAAACTGTCTCCGCAGAATATTGTGCACAGCCCTTCCCGGAGCTGCCATTATCGGCGTGCAGATTGAGGGTATCAGCCACGAGTTTTCTACCATACCCGGAGTAAGAGAGGATGTAGCGGAGATAGTGCTAAACCTCAAAGGTATTTATGTAAAGGTATACTCC
>JAQVME010000038.1 GCA_028703745.1 Clostridia bacterium | reverse complement strand
TCGCTGATTTTTGTATCCGTATAAAGGCAGGCGATAAGCTGTGTGCGCGCTTCGTTGGCGTATAGTGCCGACAACTTATAGGAAAAGGTGCCTTGCGGATATCGTCCTTCAAAGCATTCAAGCGCGGGTTTTGCAAAGTCGGGAATGACCCAAATGTAGTTTTTGTCGACTCCCCTGGAATAATTTTTTAGCCAGAAATCATAATCTTTTGCGCCATAGGAAACGAAATCTACTAGGGCGGAATTATTCTTGCAATATAGCTTGCTTTCGCCCATTGAGAAGTCCTTTATGCCGCCGAAGGCGTTTAGCTCCAGAGCGCAGTTGCCGTTTTTTATTATCGAATGGTCGTTCACGTGTTTGAAACCGCTTTTGTCAAAAAGAGTTTGCGGTATAAGCGCGCTAAGACGCGCTTCGGCCTGCTCCCTGTGGGCGGCAGACATACTCTCCAAAGCGCCTTTGATATAGTCGCGTTGCTCTTGCCAGCTTTTTTCTATGATAGAGTAGCGGCCAGGGTTGTATTCGCCTTCATTGATTTTTTTGCGTGTAAGGTACTTCCACCTCATGGCGCCGCCGAGCAGGCATAGCCGCACCTTATCGCGGCTTCTTGCTTTTATAAAATCCTTTTTGAGAAAGACGCCGATGTCGGAAAGGTGTTTCTTTACGTCCATGCCCCATGTATGCTCGCAAAGCATAAGTATGCGGTTGCAGAGGGCTTCATATTCAAGACTTCCATGAGAGAGACTGCCGTCGGCAAGCCAGCTGCTTTTTAGCGCTATCAGCTCTCTTATGGCGGCGGATTTGTAGGGGTCGCTGGCGGCGCCGTGTATCCAGCTGTCGCCTATCTCTGCGGTGAGTACGGGTAGAGTATCTTTTACTTTTATTATTTCTTCTGCGTATTTGTCAAGGGTCGAGGCTTCGACGACATAGTCGGGATACTCCCTCTCGAGCTTTTCGTAGGTGCTTAGCAAACTTTCCTTGCTGTTTGGGCCGCGGTTGTCCGAGGAGTGCGCAAAATAAAGTATATCGTCCATGTACTCATTTTTGTAAAGGCTGCCGTAGCTGCCTTCATAAAGCACTACAACCTCTGCGCCGCCGTATTTCCAAACAAAGGCCTGCGGCACCTGCGGCACTGCGGAAGAATCGTTTACGCCGATATGAAGGAATTTTATGCCGAATTCTGCCAGTAGCGGCAGCATAGCTTTTGTGTGACCGGGCACATCCGTCATTTTGGCGGCTATCAAATTAAAGCCGAAACGCTCTTTGAGCTTCTGCCCTATATTAAGTCCATAACGAAAGGTATCCTCGTCGAGCAACTCGGTGTGTGTGGTGAAGGGTAGCGCGTGGGGCGCTATATACCCTTTTTGTAGAGCCTCTTCGAGTTTCTGCTTATTTTCTTGCGAAGAAGAGTTCAGCGCCTTTTCGATAATCCACGAGCCTGTCGTCCAGATAAATCTTTTTTTGTCGGTGTTCAACTCCTTCGCGAGCGCGGCGGCGCGCGGAAAAAAGTCCTCAAGATATAATTTCTCTATATTGGCGGCGTAGTCGGTAAAGCCCAAATCCAAGTGCGTTTTTGCTATGACGTGTATCTTTTTCATGTTCTCTCCATTTTGCATTTTCAAATGCATTATCTCATAAATAAAAGCGGCTGTAAAATCTTTTGCGCATAATGTCGACTCAAATTTTTGTAAAAAAGTCTAACGAACATAGCGTTTCCGTTTAGAAAAATCCCATAAGGTATAGTATTATATAAGCATGAAAAACGATATACTTACAACCGACGGTTTTACAAATTGGAAAAGAAAAATAATACTGTTTCTAGCGGGACAGAACGCTTCGCTGTTCGGAACCTCGCTTGTGCAGTATATCATTATTTGGTATATCACGTTGGAAACCGGCTCGGGTACGATGATGATGATCGGCACGCTGTGCGCCGTGCTTCCGCAAGTAATAATCGGTCTGTTCGCCGGCGTTTGGGCCGATAGGTTCAACCGCAAAAGTATAATCATTCTCGCCGACTCAATGATAGCCGTTTGTACTTTGGTTATTGCCTTGCTGTTTATGTTCGGCATAAATGATATTTGGCTTTTGTTCTTGGTTATGGCGTTGCGTTCACTCGGCAGCGGACTGCAGGCTCCCGCCGTGAGCGCGCTCATTCCGCAGCTGGTGCCGCCCGAAAAGCTTATGAAAGTAAACGGTTATCATACAAGCCTGTCGTCGATAATAATGTTGCTGTCTCCGGCTGCAGGCGGAGCAATGCTCGCAGTTGCGCCCATGCATACCGGACTTTTCATCGACGTAATTACCGCCGCCATCGGGGTGGGCTTCCTTCTGCTTATACCCGTACACAAGGTCGTCAATCAACAATCAAGGGTAAACACATATTTCAAGGACTTGTTTTCGGGAATAAAATACGTATTTTCGCACCGGCTTATAAGAAGAGTAATGTTGCTGTACGCTATTTTTTATTTCTGCATAACGCCGGCGGCAATACTCACGCCGTTACTGGTTACAAGAAGCTACGGTCCCGAGATATGGCGGCTTACCGCCAACGAAATGCTTTTTAGCGGCGGCACTATTATTGGCGGAATAATCATAGCGGCATGGGGCGGCTTCAAAAACAGGCTGCTTACGATGGCGTACGGTTTGACGGCGCTGGGTGCGCTCAATACCTTGCTGGGCACGGGGTTCCCCTTCTGGGCGTACCTTGTCTGTATCGGCGCAATGGGCGTTATTGTTCCACTCGTAAGTTCTCCTACGGTCGTTCTTTTGCAAGAAAAGGTTGAGAACGAAATACAAGGCAGAGTGTTCGGCATTTTCGGTATAATCACCTCCGCGGCTTTCCCGGCAGGCATACTGCTTTTCGGTCCTATTGCCGATATCATTGACATTGAGTATATGCTTATGGCGACAGGAGCCGTTATTGTGGCTATGGGCATAATGCTTTTAATAAACAAAAGCTTTCTTGCAATGGGCAAAAAAGAGACGTTCACTCAGCAATAAGAATGCCGTCAATATACGAACAGGTTTATTTTTTGTTTATGAATTTTTATAAAAAATTCGCCCTTGGCAAACAGTCTTTCCCCGTCAATAGTAAAGGTCTCGGGATCTTCGAGTGAAATTGACGCCGTCTTGAATTCTATAAATTTCAGGTTCTTGCCGTCGTACTGCTTTTTTAATCCCATGAAGAAAGCTCTAAAGAATGGAAAGAAAATCTTTATGAGGGCGAACAAACCGCTGCCTTTGGGAGCCTTAATCAGCAATAAATGAGCCGTGCCGCTGTTGTGTGAGTAAAGATGGTTGAAATTGAAGCCAAAACATCTTTGGGAATTTATTGCCATTATGAGTGTATAGGCGTCGCTATATTCCTTGCCGTCGAGGGTGATTTTTGCTTTTATGTGGTGCACGCGGTATTCCTTCAGCACCTCTACGAGGTAAGCTAGGAATTTGAATCTTTTTTTGAAACTGTTGCGCGTTCTGTACCCTATGGCGGTGAATGTGCCGGCGGCGGCGACATAAGAGAAAAGCTTGTTGTTTATTTCGCCGAGGTCGACGCGGCGGATTTGGCGCCGGTCAGGGCGCAAAGTATCCGTCAGATGAAGGGTTTTTGCCGTTTCGTTAAGGGTACCGCAGGGTATATAAGTCAGCTCCAGGTTTTGTTCTCGGGTAGCGTTTATGGCGTTGTTGAAGGTGCCGTCACCGCCGCAGACGGCAAGAGCTTGATAGCCCTTTACGGCGCTGGCGATATTTACCGGCTGGCTCTCTTCAATATAAAGCGTATCAATAATGTCATAGCTTTGTTTCAGCGTATTGAAAATATCGGGGTTGTTGAGTGCCCTTTCGGCGTTGCCGCTTCTTTTATTTATTACCAGCAAACATTTCTTCATTGTATCCTTATTAATAATAGTATATTATTGAAAAAGTATAACATATATATATTTTTTTTACAACTTTCATTGAAGGCTTATTCCTCTGTCGAATTTACGGCTTCTTGCAGGGTTTGCGGCGGCAAAAATCATCCATAATTCTTTTGCACATAAAACATACAAAATCGGTACAAAAATCCTTGTATACAGGGGGTTTGGGATGGGGAATACATACCCTTTTGCCATAGGCTTGTTCATAACTTATCCAGTTCCTGTTACAGCATCTCATGTGCATTCTCCTTTTATGCGTATTGACTTTTATTCTCTTGTATTATATAATTAGTCCGTTATTTTATAATATGTCAAAAGGAGGAGACGGTGTACAAGAACGAATGGGTGATATTTCTTTTCGGCGCTGTCATCGTGGCGGTCATACTTGCCATGTCGGCGGTCTTTTTGATCAAAGCCGTAAAAAGAGCAAAAGAAATAGGTATGGACAAGTCAAAAATAATGGGCGCTATCAGAAGCAGCGTGATTTTTTCTATTGTGCCGTCGATACCTATCGTCATTGGCATAGGCATCATGATGCCCTGGCTGGGTCTGGCGATTCCATGGATAAGGCTGTCCGTAATCGGCGCGCTTCAGTACGAAATTATTGCCATGAACCAGGCGACGGCATCCGCAGGGGTATCTTCACCTATGGGCATGACTCCCGAAATCATCGGCACGGCTTTCGTCATAATGACTTTAAGCATACTTGCCGGTCCGGTTTTTAACGCCATAGCTTACAAAAAATACCAAGGCAAGCTCAACGACTTGAGAGAAAAGAACCAAAAGCTGCTTAACATAATAACAGGTTCGTTGCTGGGCGGCATTCTGGCGGGACTGGCGGCTTATATTATTGCCGGCGGCATCTTCAACGTGAGCTCGACGGGCAGTGACAGCATTCCCATTAGCGGAGCCGTAACCCTTCTTACGCTGGGTGTGAGCGCTGCAATCATGCTTGTTTGCGGCTTGCTGATAAAGATCCTCAAATGGAAGTGGCTGGAGAACTACGCGTTGCCCATAACCATACTCGGTTCGCTGGGTTGCGCGTTTGCGTTCATTCCGCTTTTTCCGGTATAAGGAGGTAAAAGAAATGAAAGACAGACAGACATATAACAATGAGGTGCACAAACTCGGCCGTATTTTTACATGGGGCTTTGTTTCGGCAATAGCCATTGTGCCGGTAGTTTTTTGTTTGATAACAAAGACCATGCCAGACTGGGACATAATAATAAAAGCCTGGGCGTTCATACTCGGCTACTGGGCAATAGGGCTTATAGAGGCTGTGAGCTATGGTCCCTTGCTAGGCACGGGCGGACAATACCAGTCCTTTATTACGGGCAATATCGCCAATCTGAAGCTGCCCTGCGCCATAAACACGCAGAGCGTGCTAAAGACCAAGCAGGGCACGGAGGAAGAGGATATTATTACCACAATATCTATTGCCGTATCAACTATCGTAACAACGATAATTATCATAATCGGGTTGATACCGCTGACTATTTTTTCCGAAAGCATAGTCAAGGTGCTCTCCCCGGTCTCTCCGTATGTCATACCCGCCATTTTCGGCGGACTAGGCATTGTGCTGTTGTCGATGTATCTGAAGCTCATTGTCGTGCCGTTCATAATATGTATCATCATCACATGCGTGACTTTTTCCATGGGAATGGATATCGGGCAGTCTACGATGATACCTATAGGCATGGTGCTGTCGGTGGTTTCAGGCTTCATAATGTATAAGCTTTCAAAAAAGAAGGAGAAGGCAACCAAATAGCTATTTTCTTCAAATAAACACAGCATAAGACCTCACCGCATATATTAGATGTAAAGTGAGGTCTTTTTATGCAAGTGGATACCGGCACAATTGAAAAAATGGCGAGGGAATACAATCAGGTGCTGTCAAACTACGACATATCCGACAACGCTACGAACATAATCGAAAGGCTCATCATGCTGTCGGAAGACCAGCTGGATATCATAAATTGTATGCTTTGCCAGCCGCAAATAAGGTATTGCTCAAAGATTCTGAACTATTTGAAAACATTGATAACCTCGGCAATAATAGCCCTGAACAGGCTGTTGAACAGAGGAGAATACATACCGCCGTTCAGAAATCCCAGATGTAATCAAAGCTATTCCGCCGCCTTTATGCGGCTAGTTGAGTTGCAACTGGACATCTTCGTACTGTTGGATAAGCTGGCGCCCCTACGCAGCGATATAACCAACGTTCTTATTTTGGAAAACCGTGTAATGGCAGTTATTTCAGTTGTTTGCCGATAAAAAGAGCCGTTGCCAATCATCATTATCGACGGTCTCAAGCAAGCTGACTCTATCGCGTAGCTTCAAAAGCCTCGTTCTCGTCCTGTTTTCATTGCATGCCGTCGCCACGGTTTCAAGCGTCGTATCGTCCTCTTCCGCTAAGCTATAGCCGTCCAACAAGCCATGCAAGCGGAGGCTGTTTTTGCCGTACAGGCTTATGAGAGGTCTTTTGGTATATGACAGCAATAGCTCAAGCGACGCCTTTAGCGCAGAAAGTTCCTCGGCGGCGTAGCTTACTTTTTCATGCGACAAGCAAAAGATATCCCCGTCGGTAAAGAGACCGGCGACAAAGGTTTCTCCGGCGTCTACGACCAATCTGGGAAGGCTTTTGTCCAGCGCCTTACAAAGAAAATCTCCGCCGATATTCTTGTCAACGAAAGGCAGCACATAAAGCGTTTCGGCGGGCAGAGAATAGTCCGGCGCATCCAGAAGCTCGCCTCTTCCGTCGCTCGGCGAATTAAGAAGCATTTCCGCGAAATGTGCATTGGTAGCAACAGCGATAGTATCGGCCTTGGCTACGCCGTACTTTTCAAAAAGCTCTATACATTGTTTGCCGACGAGCGAGCGTAGATTTATGGCGCCGGCGGCTGTGTTTTGCAATATAACGCTTTCGACTATGCCTTCGTTTAGTATTCCTATCTCTATGTTTTGGTAACCTATTATTATGGCTATGTTGCAATAGTCAAGCTTTATCGCCTCTTTCAGCATTGTCTTTGGTTCAAAGACTATGCTTATGCCCTCAACGACAGATTTGTCGCACGCCAGCCGCGCGCCGTCTGCGAGTTGCACTTCGGATAAGAACCTCTTGTCTAAAGCAGAGGGCGAAAGATCGTGGCAAGTTATTTTGCACCTGCCGCAGATGCCTTTACCTCCGCAGGGGAAGGGCATGCCGTATTCGGTTAGCAAGTCTTTGAGCTTTATCGCTTCTGTAGTTACTGTGTTCCCGTTTATTATTAGTTTTTTCATAAACGTATTATAACCCGAAAGGCTGAATTTTTCAATCATAATAAAAATGCCTTGCAAAAAAAACTTGTACAGGCTATAATCTAGATAATTAAATATGTTTGCGGCGCTTACAATAAGCATAACAGGGAACAGGCAGAAAGCCGACAGCCCCCGCTACTGTATGATTTAGGCAAGTTATCCACCCCGTTACACGCGGGGGAAGGATTGCCCGGGAAACCGTTCAAAGTCAGGAGACCTACCGCAAGCAAAAACAATTCCGTCTCGGAGGGAGAAAGGGGAAACAGTTTTGTAGACTTTTTCGCTTTCCGCACGGGGAGCGATTTTTTATTTTGGAGGTATAAATGAAAAAACACACTCTTATTGCGCTACTTCTTATTGCCTTAATGTTATTTGTATTTGCAGCATGCGAAAAACCCGTGGGAAATACCGACGAAAAGAGCGTCACTCTGCTCGTCGTCCTTGACGGTGAGGAGCTTGGAAGTTATGAAAGAAAATGCGCGCTGGCTACCGTTGCCGACCTTTTTAATCTGTTGGCAAACGAGGAAAATTCGCAGTTTGCATACAGCTCGAGCACCTCTTTCTTCGGTCAGTTTGTCAATTCCGTTACGGTTTCGACGGATAGCCAAACTTGGGTCTCGGTCGGGCTTTTCCCCGATGCGTCGAAGAGTCAATTTTGCGCATTTTATCATACTATAGACGATGTGAATTACAGGGATTATACCGTGGACGCAAGAACCTACGGCGAAAAGCAATATTTCTTTTCTTCGAAGGGCATAAATGCCGTTCCGCTTATTGACGGGGCAAGCTATCTCGTGACGATAGACGAATATTGATGACAAAGAATTTTTACCGAACAAAAAGCGTAGTGCTTATAGCTCTTTCGGCGGCGCTGCTTACCGGCGGCAAAATGGCGCTTATGGGTCTGCCCAATATCGAGATAGTCACCTTGCTGATAATACTATGTGCCTACGCCTTCGGCTTGAGAATAGCCTTGCCGGCTACGCTAATTTTTTGCATTGTAGAAAGCTTGCTGTTCGGATTAAATCTATGGGTGATATCGTATTTTATACATTGGCCGACGGTTGCCATCAGTACGGCTCTATTGAAAAAGCTAGGAGCTACGAAGGATTATATGTATATAATATTGGGGGTGCTTCTTGCAGCGATTTTTGGTGTGACAACGAGCGCAGTAGACGCCGTGGTGGCGTCTAACGTGGCAAAAATAAATTTCTTTGTCATGTTCTCGGTGATTTATACCGGAGGCATAACATATTATGCCGCGCATGTGATATCAAACGTAGTTTTTCTTACCACCGCCTTCCCTTCCTTATCGAAGCTCTTTTTGCGCGCCGAAAAGCAGTATTTTGCGCGGTGATTTAGGTCGCGGCGACAATTATTTCGTGCCTGCCCTCTACGTTTTGCGAAACGGGCAAAAACATATCGCTGTCGGCGTCCTCGAGGCTTATGGAGGCTTCGTCATAATAAAAGTTTTCATCGGTGGTAAAATCTATTCTGATTGTCCAAGTGCCGCTTTTGCCGGAGGCAGAAACAAAATAATTACTAAAAGCCAATTTAATAATATGCAGAAAAGATTTCTGGTCTTCAGAGAGTAGTATTTCGGCTATTTGCCAAAGCTCTTCGACATCAATATTTATGTCGATGCGTACGGAAGAAGAAAGGTTTTTTAATCTGCCTGTCTGGTCAACGGAGACGTTTACGGTTGAATTGGGCGTCGATATCCAGTTTGCCACGATGGGAAAGAGTTCTGCGTAGAGCTGCAGCTGCTCGGCGTACTCTTCCTCGTCAAAGCCTTCGGAGGTGTCGCCTATCATATCCATTATTAGCGCCTTGAGTTTGGCGCCCGACGTGGTAAGAGCGTACAGGTATGCCTG
>JAQVME010000037.1 GCA_028703745.1 Clostridia bacterium | reverse complement strand
CTATCGGCGGCAACGTGGGAGCTATCCTGATATTGCGGTCGGCGGGGTCTTTGCCGTACGGATATGTTGCGCCGGCCGGGGTGAAAATTACGCCGGCTTGCTTTGCCAGCTCAACAGTTCTTTTCGCCGTACCTTCCTTTAAGTTACAGCTGACAAAATACCCGCCCGTGGGTCTCAGCCATACGGCAAAGCCGGCAAGCTCCTCCGTAAGCACTCTTTCGACTACGTCAAATTTTGGCTTCAATAAGGCGGAGTGCTTTTGCATATGCTCTAGCAGCTTTGCTACGCTGCCAAAATACCTTATGTGGGAAAGCTGATTGAGTTTATCGGGACCTATTGACTGTATTGTCATAAGCTTTTTGGAATAGTCTATGTTTGCCTTGCTCGCGCACATAAAGGATACGCCTGCGCCTGCAAAAGTAATTTTTGACGTCGAGCCGAACATAAAGACCATGTCCTCTTTGCCGTTCTTTTTGGCTTCTCCAAGCAAATTCAACAAGGTTATGTCTTCGCCGAGATGATGTACCATATACGCATTGTCCCAATATATTCTGAAATCGGCGGCTTTTGGCGAAAGCGCGGCAAACCGCTTTACGGTGGCATCAGAATATACTACGCCCTGCGGGTTCGAATACTTCGGTACGCACCATATGCCCTTGACGGTTTCGTCCTCGGATACAAGCTTCTCTATGGCGTCCATATCAGGACCGTCGGCAGTCATAGGTATGTTTATCATCTCAAAGCCGAACAGCTGCGTAACAGCGAAGTGCCTGTCATAGCCGGGCACGGGGCACAGCCATTTAAGCTTACCTTGCGCGTTCATTGGCGCCTTACCGGAAAACCCGAACTGCATACCACGTTGAATACTATCGTACATAATATTCAAACTGGCGTTACCCAGCACCATTATTTCTTCTGCGAATACTCCGCAAAGCTCGGCAAAAAAGCTCTTTGCTTCGGGCGCGCCGTCGACAAGTCCATAATTGCGGTAGTCAGGCTTGCTGAAATCAGTAGTTGTTGAGTTCAGAACGTCGAGCATACCGTTTGATAAGTCCAGTTGCTCTTTGCAGGGTTTGCCCCTCGACATATCGAGGTTGAGACCCATAGCCTTGAAACTGTTGTAAAGCTGCATTTGTTCTTCTAAATAAATTTTTGTACGGCTTTGCATATTATTTATATTCTCCTTGTTACATTTCTTTTTTGTCGCGGATCATAAGCACAATGGGCGTGCCGGAAAAATCGAATGCCTTGCGCAGCGAGTTCTCTATATATCTTTTGTACGAGAAATGCAGCAGCAAGGGATCGTTTACGAAAAGCACGAATGCCGGCGGATTCGCCGAAACCTGTGTAATAAAGTATATCTTGAGTTTTCGTCCGTTCTTTGACGGCGGCTCGTTCATGGCGATAGCGTCATGCAATACGTCGTTTAGGGTGCCTGTGGTTATTCTTTGGGATGCCTTTGTGTAAACCTCGTGCAATGAATCCAGCACAAGATTTACTCTTTTGCCCGTCAGCGCGCTGATGTATAAGGGCTTGAAATAGTCCATAAACTTCAGCTGTTCCTTTAGCATATCGTTGAATTTGTTTATGGTAAAGGTGTCCTTCTCGACGGTATCCCACTTGTTCATTATGATGACAGAGGGCTTGCGGCTTTCGTGTACTATACCGCAAATCCTTATGTCCTGTTCGCTGAGTTCTTCGCTTGCGTCGACAACCACCGCCACTACGTCGGCGCGCCTTATGGCGTCAATACTCCTGATATTGCTATAATATTCGACATCACCGCTGACCTTACTTTTTTTTCGCAACCCTGCGGTGTCGATTATGACATAATCCGTGCCGTCTACGGTGAAAGGCGTGTCTATGGCGTCGCGCGTTGTGCCGGCAATGTCTGTGACTATCGTTCTCTCATAGCCCAGAAGCTTGTTGACAAGCGAGGATTTTCCCGCGTTGGGCTTGCCTACAACGGCAATTTTTATCGGGGCGGGCTTTTGGTCTTCCTCTTCCGTAAGCTGTTGTTTATCAAAATGCTTTACTACCTCGTCAAGCAAGTCGCCGAGGTTTAGACCCAGTTCGGAAGAAATGGGTATGGGATCGCCAAGACCCAGCTTATAAAAGTCATAGAACATATTCATATTGCGGTTGTCTATCTTGTTGACGGCAAGCACTACGGGCTTTTTTGACATACGCAGCAAGTTGGCGACGTCATAGTCGTCGGCAGTCACTCCCTGCTGTCCGTCTACAATGAACAGTATGACTTCGGCAAGCTCCATTGCAAGCTCGGCTTGTTTTTTTATGTGAAGCCACATAGTGTCCTGACTGTGAATTTCTATGCCGCCGGTATCCACCATAGTGAATTCGTAGCCGCACCATTCCGAATCGGCATAAATCCGGTCTCGCGTAACGCCCGGAATGTCCTTTACTATACTGACTCGTCTACCTGCCATTCTGTTAAAGAACGTAGACTTCCCGACGTTGGGTCTGCCTACTATGGCGACAAGGGGTTTTATCATTTTTATTATTCTCCGTATATTATTGTGTCCAAAAAACACTCGCCGGTTACGGCGCTGACTATTATTTTTCTTTTTAATCTCTTTGAGAGTTCTCCAATGCTCATACCGTCAAGAAAGACGGTGTCAAATTCCTTCAGCATTACGGAAGGAACTATTATTTCGTCGGCAAGCGGCGCGCCTTCAAGTGTCTTTATTATGTCACCTGCCGTGACAAGACCGGTAACGGTGACGCTTCGACCGAAAAACGTATTTTCTATCGGGTGTACATCCATCTGAAAGTGCTTCCAATGGCTCTCCAGCAATTGCTTGACCTTTAGCATGGTATCTTTGCCGCTGACACCCGTCACCACGCCGACGTGCTTGTGAAGCTTCTTGGGGGCATAATTGAGCGCATCTTTTATTTCGTCAAGGAATTTTGCTATCAGCCCCACGCCGTTTTCTATTTGCGGATAGTCGCCGTAATACGACGGATTCCTGACTTCTCTTGCGGCAATTTGGTACATCTCGTCGGACGCCCAGCAAAAATACTTATGCTCATTATAGAAACTCTCGATACTTTCTATGGCTTGCAATGCCGCCGCCTTGCCAAGCGGACGTATCTCAGGTTTGCCCTCTCTGTGGCAGGTAAGTCCAACAGGCACTGCGGCAACGCTCTTTACTTTTGCTTCGTAGAGGTCTGCAAGCGTTTTTTTGAGGTTCTCACCGTCGTTTACGTCGGGAACCAGCACTATTTGCGCGTGAATACTTATGCCACCGGCGGTCAATCTTCGAATAATATCCAGCTGATTGACGGCTTTTTTTATGCCGAGCATACGCTTGCGGAGTTCCTCGTCGGTAGTGTGGACGGAGACGTAAAGCGGAGACAGTCTGTAGTCCAGAATCCTTTGAATATCCTCTTCCTCAAGGTTAGTGCAAGTGATGTAGCTTCCGCTGATAAAAGACAGTCTGTAATCGTCGTCCTTTATATAAAGCGTGTCGCGCATGCCTTCGGGAAGCTGATTTACAAAACAAAAAATACAATTGTTTCGGCATTCCTTAGGCACAATATCCACGCTCTCATCGAATTCCAAACCCATAGTGTCGCCGCCGCTTATCTTTTTTGCTACGATGTTTTTTTTGTTGCCTGCCCTGTCGGTGACCGAAAGAGTACAGCTATCGTTTGAATCGGCGTAGATATAGTCAAGGATATCTAAAAACGGTTTTGCGTCGAAAGCCGTCACCTCGTCACCGGTCTTTATTTTGCGATATAACAACCCCTGGGGATTTATGCTTACAACTTTTGCCATAGGATTATTATTACCTATTTTCTTTATAAAGTCAAATAATCCGCAAACAGCCGCGCAAACATTTTATTGTTTCGGCAAGGTTGACTTAACGGCTTTTGGAAAGTATAATTACGGTATGCCAAGCGACGCTATCACACTTTCCGCCGTATGCAAGGAGCTGAACGCAGCCCTGCTCAACGGCAAAATAGAAAAGGTATATCAGCCCGAAAACGACGAGCTGACTTTTGCTGTCAAAAGCGGCGGCAGAACTCATACTCTGGTCATCAGCGCCAACGCAGGTCTGCCGAGAATTCACCTGACTTCACACAAAAAAGAAAATCCCCTTGCGGCATCAACTTTTTGTATGCTTATGCGCAAGCACGCAGGCGGCGGCATAATACAGAACGTATCTCTGCTCGATTGGGACAGAATTATAAAAATCGAATTGCTCTCGCGCAATGAAATGGGAGACAAGACCTCTTTCTTTATACTTGCCGAGCTTATGGGTCGATACAGCAACATTATTTTGACAAATTCCGATTATATCATCTTCGACGCCATAAAAAGAGTGAACTTCGACCAGAACCCCGACCGCCCTATTGTGCCTTCGGCTAGATATACCCCTGCCTTGCAGCGGCGCGCCACTCCCGGCGACGAGGCGGCATTGGAAGAGCTTTTCGCCGAAGAAAAGCCGTACAACGACAAATATTTGCTGGAAAATATCGGCGGTCTGGCAAAAGACACCGCAAAGGAAATCCTTTCGAGAAGTCCACAGGCGCCTTTATTCGCGCTTAAGGAACTGCGCGATATTTACAACTCCGAACTTTACCATCCATGCGTACGCTTTGACGACAAGGATAACGCCGCGGATTTTTATATAACGCCTTACCAAAGCGTGCCGGGCAGATACGAATATTTCTCCACCCTCAACGAAGCAATGGACGAGTTCTATTCAAAAAAGGATGCGGAGTTGCGCAAAAGAGCCAACACCAAGGAGCTAACAACGCTGCTCGAGCGGCTGCGCAAAAAGACGGAGAGAAGGATAGCCGATTATACAAGCAAGCTGGAGGAATGCGGCCGTTCTGACATCTTGCGCATATACGGAGAACTCATTCTTTCCAACCTGCATCGAATGAAAAAAGGCGACAAATCACTGTCCTGCGAGAATTTTTACGACGGCAACGCAATAACAACCGTGCCGCTGGACGAGCTGCTTTCTCCGAACAAAAACGCGCAAAGCTATTTCAAAAAATACACAAAGCTCAAGCACGCTAAGGAAATAGCCCTTGCGCAGCTTGAAGCATTATCCATACAAGGCGAGCACTTGAATGCCCTTTCCGCCGCCATAAAAAGCTCTGACACCCGTCAGGAATATCAAGAAATACTTGACGAACTGCGCGCCCTCGACGGCAAAAAACCGCAAGCCGCCAAACAAAAAAAGCAAAAACCATCCGAACCAATTCACATAGTATTTGAAGGCGCGGATATCTTCGTGGGAAAAAACAGCATTCAAAATAACAAAGTCACCTTTGATTTGGCATCATCGGGAGATATGTGGCTGCACGCAAAGAACTATCACGGCGCGCACGTCGTAATAAAAGGCGCTTCGCCTTCCGACAGCGTGCTAAGACGCGCCGCAGAGCTGTGCGCCTATTATTCGGAGACAAAGGACAGTCCCAAAGCCGAAATAGATTATACCTTGCGCAAAAATGTAAAACGCCACAAAAGCGGCGTTCCGGGACTGGTAAACTATACTGATTTCAAAACGATAATCGTCGAACCAAAGCCTTAAATAAAGGTCTTTCTACTGCCGGGCTTGACTAGCGGCAAGCCTTCTTTGCATATGGGGCAATCCTCTGCCGGATATGAAGTGATATCCATAGACAGCAACGAAAAGAACGGTACGCCGAAATCTATTTTGCCGCCGCTTCTGTCGACGATAGACGCCACTCCGACAACTTCCCCGCCGTGCTCTTTTATGAGGCTAATGACCTCTTTGACCGAGCCGCCTGTTGTTACCACGTCCTCTACTACGATGCACTTTTCGCCTTCGGCTATACCAAAGCCGCGCCTAAAACACATCTCACTATTTTCCCTTTCGGCAAAAATACTCTTCTTATTGAGATGCTTTGCCACGGCGTAGCCCATAATAATGCCGCCGATTGCCGGTGAAGCCACACAATCCACGTCAAGCGCAGAAAGCTTTTTTGCAAGCTCAGCGCAAAGCACCTCGCTGTATTCGGGATACATAAACAGCTTGGCGCACTGCATATAGCGGTCACTGTGTCTGCCGCTTGTCAATAAAAAATGCCCTTTCAGTAATCCGCCGGTTTTTTCAAAAATCTCAAGTATTTCTCTGTCTGTCATATTATTAATCCTCCGACTATTTCTTTAATGTTTTTTATGTTGTTATCGTAGCAAAAGCGTTCCAGTCCGTCGATGACTTCCACCGCCGCCATGGGATTTATCATATTTGCCGTGCCGATTTGTACCGCCGTTGCGCCCGCCAGCATAAATTCCACTGCATCCTCGGCGTTGAATATGCCGCCCAAACCGATTATGGGTATCTTGACGGCTTTGTAACATTCGTATACCATTCTTAGCGCGATAGGCTTGACGGCTCTGCCGCTCAAACCGCCTGTAATGCAAGCAAGCACGGGTCTTCTGGTTTTTGCATCAATAGCCATTGCTCTTATGGTGTTAATTAATGAAATGCTGTCTGCTCCGCCTGCTTCGGCGGCAAGCGCGTTGTCGGATATAGCCGCTACATTCGGTGTCAGCTTGACCATGAGCGGCTTTTTGCAATGCTTCTTCACTGCAAAAACAATGCTCTCTATACCTTTAGGCTCAACGCCGAAAGCCAGTCCGCCCTTCTTGACGTTGGGACAGCTGATGTTTAGTTCAATTATGGAAATGTCCGTTTGGCTAAGTCTTTGCGCCATTTCGCAATATTCTTCTACGGTATTACCGGCAATATTGGCAATAAGCACGGTGTCCTCTTGCGCCAAACTCGGAAGATAATCTTTCAAAAAACCTTCTAATCCGGGATTTTGAAGTCCCACGCTGTTTATGATGCCGCCGTAAACCTCGGCTATGCGGGGGCTGTCGTTGCCCTCTCTTTTTTCTAGGGTAAGTCCTTTCAAAGAAATTCCGCCGAGACGGGACAATGGGAAAAACCGTTTGAACTCCTCGCCGAAATTGAAGGTGCCGCTGGCGCATATAACAGGGTTTTTAAAGGCAACTCCGTTAAATTCCGTAAATAGCGCGCTCATAGTATCACCTCGTTTATGTCGAATACCGGACCGTCCGCGCACACTCTTTTGTTGCCCGATGACGTTTTGCAGGTGCAGGTAAGACAGGCCCCGAAGCCGCAGCCCATACGCTCTTCCATGGATACAAAAACAGGTATATCGGTATCCTTAGTGATAGCCTTGAGAGCCTTTAGCATTGGTTTTGGTCCACAAGCAAATATAGCATCAAACCCGTAACGAGCTAAATCTTCTTTGAAAAGTGAAGTGACATAGGTCTTTTCTCCGGCGCTGCCGTCGTCAGTAGCCAATCTAACGCGCGCGCATCTTCCTATGAAGCTATCGGCGCATACAAGGTGCGAGCTGTCTCGCGCCCCCAGATATGCGGAATATTCGACATCGGCGTGTTGCCTTATTACCGAAAACAAGGGAAAAACGCCCAGTCCACCGCCCACGAGGGCTATTCTTTTGTAATTTTTGATTTCAAAACCTTGGCCTAGGGGCAAAATAATATCCAAATCGACGCTTTCTTGCATTTGCGAAAGAGCTTTGGTGCCCTTTCCTGCGGCTTCGTAAAGAAGCGTAACCGTTTTGTTGTCAAAATCGTGTATACTTATGGGTCTTTTGAGTAAAATACCGTCGGCATTGCCGCAGGATACCATAGCGAATTGTCCGCAACTTATTTCGGGCATGTCGGGAATTGACAATACCAGTTTATAAATGCCGCAACTCAAATGCGCGTTTGATACTACTGTCGCCTTTGTTGAAATCATTTTTTCTCTTCGTCCATCAGCGCCACGAATTCGTCGAATAAGAAGCCTGCGTCGTTGGGACCGGCGCTTGCCTCGGGGTGGAATTGCACGCTGAAGCATTTGTCACTATAAATAACGCCTTCTACAGTCTTGTCATTCCAGTTTATGAAGCTGATAATGCTGTTTTTGGGCAAACCTGTCTCCTCCACTGCGTAGCTGTGGTTCTGGCAGGTAATATACATCTTGCCCGTCAATAAATCCTTGACCGGATGATTGCTGCCTCTATGCCCGTATTTGAGCTTCACAGTGTTGCCGCCGTGCGCCAGCGCAAGAAGTTGATGTCCCATGCATATGCCGAAAATAGGTATCTTTCCCAGCATTTTGCGTAGATTTTCGACAATATCGGCATTATCCTTGGGGTCCCCGGGTCCGTTGGTCAACATCAAGCCGTCGAAGCCGCCCGACAATATCTCCTCCGCCGTCGTGAACTCGGGGAATACCGTCAAATCAAGGTTGCGCTTGCTCAGACAATAAAGTATGCTGTGCTTCAGCCCGACGTCTAAAACGGCAATCTTTTTGCCGCTGCCAGCTACATGATATTTCTCCTTGACGGAAACCTCTTTTATGGGGTTAATGATGGCATACTGCCTCATCTCAGTCAGCTGCTGCTCTGTCGGCAGACTGTCGCAGATTATGCCGCGCATAGTGCCGAATTCACGTATGGTTTTTGTTAAATCACGTGTGTCAATGCCTTGTATACCCGTGATATTGTGCTCGGCGAGATAGCCGTCAAGCGTGTTTTGCGAACGCCAGTTCGACGGCATTTCGCATAGCTCACGGACAACCATGCCTTTAACCTGCGGGCAAATGGATTCCATATCCTCATAATTAACGCCGTAATTGCCTATCAGCGGATAGGTCATAGCCACTATTTGCCCTTTGTAAGAAGGGTCTGTAATAATTTCTTCGTAACCCGTCATACCCGTGTTGAAAACAACTTCACCTATGACGTTCTTTTTGCTTCCGATAAGATTTCCCTTGAATATCTTACCGTTCTCCAGTACCAAATATCCCATGTTTTTTGTTTACCTGCCTAATACCTTGTTTATGTCGTCTTTCATGTCTATTGCCGCCTGCCTAGCCGCCTCGGCAAAATTGTTGCTATATTTTTTTTGCTTATAGGCTGTAAGAATAGCCCGTGAAGAATTTACGATGGCGCCCTGCCCGTTCTCGTCAAAGCAGCCTTTCAGCATGTCGGCGCGGCCGCCCTGCGCCCCGTAGCCGGTGACCAGGAAAAATGTGTTTTTCATCTGCTTGCGCAATTTCGTACTTTCTTCTTTGTGGGTGGCGCCCACGACTGCGCCCACGCTGCTGTAGCCGTACTTTCCAATAAGAGGCTGACCCCACTTGTCCACAAGCTCAGCC
>JAQVME010000036.1 GCA_028703745.1 Clostridia bacterium | reverse complement strand
GTTTCCGATTGTCCCTTTACGGGTGAAGCGTTGAGCGCGGAAGAAAGACAAAATTCGTTTACACAGATGATGAGGCTGGCGCTGGAGCTTGTTTGAAAAATAGACCGAACAAGAAGCGTTATTTTTGACCAAACCTGACAACGAAACCCGTTCCTTTGGGAGAAAATTATGTACGCCATAAAACGTGTCTTTTTGATAGTCCTGGACAGCCTCGGCATAGGGGCGCTTCCCGATGCGGCGGAATACGGTGATGAGGGCAGCAACACGCTCGCTTCTGTTATGTCTTCGGATTATTTCAACGCTCCCACTCTTATCCGACTGGGGCTTTTTAATATTGACGGAATCAAAGCGGCGAAGCAGTCTGAACCTATTGCCTCTTTTGCCCGGCTTGCGGAGAAATCAAAGGGCAAGGACACCACAACGGGGCATTGGGAAATAGCCGGCGTAGTTTCCGAAAAGCCTTTTCCGACATATCCGAGCGGCTTTCCCGACGAAATAATTGACGAGTTCATGCGGCGCACGGGGCGGGGTGTACTGTGCAACAAGCCGTATTCCGGTACGCAAGTCATAAAAGATTTCGGCTTGCGGCACGTAGATACCGGCGAGCTTATCGTATATACCTCGGCGGACAGCGTCTTTCAAATAGCCGCGCATGAGGCAATAATACCCGTAGAAAAGCTCTACGAGTATTGCCTAGCCGCCAGAGAGATAATGACGGGGGAGCATGCCGTAGGCAGAATAATCGCAAGACCCTTCAGCGGAATTTTTCCCGACTTCAAAAGAACCGCGCGCCGTCACGACTTCTCGCTGTCGCCGCCTTCGGACACGCTTCTTGACGTGCTTAAAAACAATGGCTTTGGTACTGTCGCCGTAGGCAAAATTTCTGACATTTTTGCCGCTAAAGGCATAACGCGCAGCCTGCCGATAAAAAACAACGACGACGGCATGAAAATAACTATAGAACTGCTCGACGAGGATTTCACCGGACTGTGCTTTGTGAACCTTGTTGATTTTGATATGTTGTACGGACACAGGAACGATATTGACGGCTATGCGCTGGCATTGAGCCAATTCGATTTGCAGTTATCGCAATTCCTTTTGAAAATGCACAAAGACGATGTACTGATAATAACCGCCGACCACGGTTGCGACCCTGCGACGGCAAGTACCGACCATTCGAGGGAGTACGCGCCGATGCTTGTTTGCGGCGAAAAAGTTAAGCAGGGAGTAAACCTCGGCACCGGAGATAGCCTGTCAGACATAGCCGCCACTGTAGCCGAAATTTTCAACATAGAAAACAAACTATGCGGCAAAAGCTTTTTGGGGAGGATATGTTATGGAAATTGATGCAAAGAAGCTGCTCGAACAGGCTGCCGCCGCGGCAAAAAACGCATACGCGCCTTATTCCGGCTTTGCCGTGGGAGCGGCGCTGCTAGCCGAAAGCGGAAAGGTGTTCACCGGTTGCAACGTTGAGAATTCCTCCTTTTCTCCTTCGGTTTGCGCCGAAAGGACGGCAGTCGTCAAGGCGGTTTCGGAGGGTGAAAGGCATTTCAAAGCAATTGCCGTTGTAGGCAGACAAAATCCGTGTTTCCCATGCGGAGTGTGCCGTCAGGTACTCGCGGAGTTCTGCGACAAGGACTTTTGTATCTATGTATATGACGGCGGAGAGCCAAAGCTCTTTACTCTTGGCGAACTTTTGCCGCATGCTTTTTTTATCGCAAAAACGGGGAACTGAACCAATGAGAATATACGACATAATAAGAAAGAAGCGTGACGGAAAGGAGCTTTCGGACGAAGAAATTACTTTCTTTGTTGACGGATATACGCTAGGAGAGATATCCGATTATCAGGCTTCGGCACTCCTGATGGCGATTTTCATCAACGGTATGAATAGGCGGGAAACAGTAGATTTGACTATGGCTATGGCGCGCTCGGGAGATATATCCGACCTTTCTGCCGTATCCGGAGCCAAAGCCGACAAGCATTCAACGGGCGGCGTCGGTGACAAAACCACGCTTATTGCTGCGCCGATAGCCGCCGCTTGCGGCGTCAAGGTAGCAAAAATGTCGGGACGAGGACTTGGGCATACCGGCGGCACCATCGACAAGCTGGAATCTATAGCGGGATATAAGACCGATTTGTCTAAAGACAGGTTTATTGAAATAACTAACAAAACAGGTCTGAGCATTATCGGGCAGTCGGGCAACCTTGCGCCGGCGGACAAAAAGCTTTATGCGCTGCGCGACGTTACGGCAACGATAGAGAGCCTTCCTCTCATCGTATCCAGTATTTTGAGCAAGAAGATAGCCACGGGCGCGGACTGTATGGTATTCGATGTCAAGGCGGGCAGCGGCTCTTTCTGCAAAACTACCGTTGAGGCGCAAAGACTGGCACAGGAGCTTGTGGCAGTCGGCGCATACGCCGGAAAAAAGGTTACTGCGCTCGTTACGGATATGGATTCTCCCCTCGGCTACGCAATAGGGAATTCTCTCGAGGTCATAGAAGCCGTTGAGGTGCTTAGCGGCGGCGGTCCGTCGGACTTGCGGCTGTTGTGCGTGGAGATAGCCGCCGAAATGCTGGCGCTATGCGGCAAGGGCGAGCTGGAACAGTGTCGCGGGCTTGCCCAAAAGGCGCTTACAAGCGGACAAGCAAAGAAGTGTTTTGTCGCTATGGTGAAAGAACACGGCGGCGATACGAAAATTCTTGAGGATACTTCCCGTTTTCCTCGGGCGCTATATTCTTATTCGGTGAAAGCCGAAAGAGGCGGCTATATAACGGCAGTGGATACAGAGAGGCTGGGCATCGCTTCATTGCTGCTCGGCGCCGGCAGAACCAAGAAAGACGATAGGATAGACTATCTAGCCGGCATAAGCCTTCGGAAGAAGAAGGGCGATTATATCGAAAAGGGCGCGGAGCTGGCGGTATTGTACGCCTCGCACGGCAACTTTGACGAGGCGGCGGAGATGTTTGTCAGCGCTTTGACTTTCGGAGACGAAGCGCCAAAGATTTCGCCCTTAATTATAGAAAGAACTTATTCGACTTTTATTTCTTCCCAACAAAAGCCAATATGGAACCGAATTTCGCAGTAGGGGCTTGTGAAAGCAGAAAGAAAGCTATTGCACAACCGAACTACCGCTAATTATTTCGCTGACCGTTACCGCTTTGAAGCCGTTCTTTTCGTAATAGTCAAGAATTAAGGGCAAGGCGCGCAAAGTATGCGCCATGGGGTGCATAAGAATCAAATCACCGCTGCGCACGCCGTTTGTAGCTCTTTTATATACCAGCTGAAAGTCGTTATCGCGCCAGTCAATAGTGTCCTTTGACCACATAATGACTTTATAATCCAGTTCTTTGCATACCTCAAGCATATTATCGCCGATGCTACCCGACGGCGGCGCAAAAAGTCGGGTCTTTTTGCCGGTAGCCTCCGATAACAGCTTTTCGCAAACGAGTATCTCGTCCCTATTCTGCTTTTCAGAAAGCTTTTTGTGGTCCTTGTGCAGATAGCCGTGATTGCCTATCTCGTGTTTTTCGGCTATTTTTTGCACGGTGGAAATATTCTTCGCCGCCCACGAACCTCCAATAAAAAATGTGCAGGTGACATTGTGGCTTTCCAGCGTCTCGAGAATGTCGGGAATAAGTTGTTCGCCCCAATAAACGTTTATCATGAGGCTGACTTTTTTTTGTGAATCGTCGCCCCTGTATATTGGCGCCGTGGCGGCGACGGACGAGGGCGCGGCGATACAGCCGATATATAAACTGACGATGACGGCGACGATGATGAGGTTTGCAACGATATGTACGAACATACTGTCCCGCTTTATTTTGAAAAACTTCACGATAAGTCTTTTGGTTTTCATTTTTTGCCCTCATTTAATTTTATTAGAGCAAAGGGCATTTATGTTGCAGATATTTGACTTTTTTTATTAAATCTTATATGATTAATTAAATTAAATCGGCTAGGAGACAACATAATGGGTAATTTGACGATGGACAAGCTTGTGGCGCTCTGCAAGGGTAGAGGCTTCATATACCGCGGCAGCGAGATTTACGGTGGACTCGCCAACACCTGGGATTATGGTCCCCTCGGTGTCGAACTGAAGAACAACGTCAAACGCGCGTGGTGGAAGAAGTTTGTGCAGGAGAGCGAGTACAATGTCGGACTCGATTGCGCCATACTTATGAACCCTCTTGTATGGGAGGCGAGCGGTCATATCGGCGGTTTTTCCGACCCGCTTATGGATTGCAAGGAGTGCAAAAGCCGTCACAGAGCCGACAACCTCATTGATGATTACATTAAGAAAAACAAGCCGGGCATTTCCACGGCAGGCTGGGACAACACCCAGATGGAGAACTTTATTCGCGATAATAAAATAAACTGTCCCGTCTGCGGCAACAGCAATTATACCGGCGTAAGGCAGTTCAACCTTATGTTCAGAACCTTCCAGGGCGTGACGGAAGACAGCGCCAACGCCGTTTATCTTCGTCCGGAGACGGCGCAAGGCATATTCGTAAATTTTGGCAACGTAGTGCGCTCCTCGCGTGTACGGGTGCCTTTTGGCATAGCGCAGATAGGCAAGAGCTTCCGCAACGAAATCACTCCGGGCAATTTTACCTTCAGAACAAGGGAATTCGAGCAAATGGAGCTGGAATTTTTCTGCAAACCCGGCACCGACCTCGAATGGTTCACCTATTGGAAGGATTTTTGCCACAGGTGGCTCAACAACCTCGGCGTAAAAGACGAAAACCTCAAGCTCCGCGACCACGAAAAGGCAGAGCTGTCACATTATTCCAACGCCACAACGGATATAGAATTCCTCTTTCCTTTCGGCTGGGGCGAGCTTTGGGGCATAGCCGACAGAACGGACTTCGATTTGAAAGCCCACCAAACAAAGAGCGGCAAGAGCCTGGAATATACAGACCCCGTCACAGGCGAAAAATACGTGCCTTACTGCATCGAGCCGTCGCTGGGCGCCGACAGAGTAGTACTGGCATTCCTTTGCAACGCATACGACGAAGAGGAGCTTGAGGGCGGCGACACAAGAGTAGTGCTGCGCCTTCATCCCGCGCTGGCGCCGTACAAGGCGGCCATTTTGCCCCTCCAAAAGAAATTGTCCGAAAAAGCTACTTTGGTATACCATAAACTCATGAAGAGATACCCTTGTATTTACGACGAGGCAGGTAGCATAGGAAAGCGCTACCGCAGAATGGACGAAATAGGCACGCCGTACTGCATCACAGTCGACTTCGACACACTCGAGGACGACACCGTCACAATAAGGGAGCGTGACAGCATGGAGCAAATTAGACTGCCCATATCGCAGCTGGCGGCGTTCTTGGATGAGAAGGTAGATTATTAATTTTTTAGCTTAATTAAAAACCAACAGCGGCTTGAGTCGCTGTTTTTTTATTTTAATATAATAAAATTAATACTTTTTTCTATATTTTTATATTTATTTGTAAAATTTTGAACTTCCATGTTAGAGTTTCGGGAAAGAAAGCGAAAGTATCGTGCAATAAGCTTATATGCAGACATAATGCCTTATAATAAGACAAATCAAGGCAAAATCACTCAAAAAAAGGTGCTTGTCAAGCTTTTTTTGTTTGTGGTAATATACTTTTACGTCGAACATTTGTTCGTTGCAAGGAGGGTGGGACAAAAAGAAAAGGAGGATAGTTATGATTAACAAGGTGCTGATTACCAAAGAGGCAAGATTTGATTTCGAAGAAATAGTCGCTAGAAAAATTATGCCGGCCGGCTTTTACAAGCGGGAATTGGAGGAGTATTTCAGGAACGTATGTCCTTTTGAACGGTATTTTGCATGCAAGTTCTATGACGAGGACATTGGGAAGATGCTTCTGTTGTTCTTCAGAAAGGGGATGGCGTTCAGGACCATGCAGCTGTGGTTGCTGTCGGGCATATGCGACGTCAACGATTATAACCAAACGCTTGAGGACAAGGGGTTGATAAAAATCTGGCTGGATAATTATATTGTAGCGTAGTCTTTTTGTATGCGAGGGAAAAACAAAAAGGAGAGGCTGAATTTATGGATTACAAAATGGAGATAGATGATATGTTAAAAAACCTGAATGAACGCAAGAAGGAGGTCGCCGTAATAAAAAAAGTCGGCGGCGAGTTCGAACACCTTGATAGAAAAATAAAATTTCTCGAATACTGCTTAACTTTGCTGGAAACCTATCAAAAGGAGCTGATTTTTTCGGTATGCATCAACGGCATTTCTATAAGAAAATATGCCGACTATACCGGGCTCTCGCGGAATTTTATTGCTAAAGAAAAAACGCGTGTCATTACTCAATTTGACAAATACTTTAATATCAAATTCCATTCGGAAAACATATGACCGTAAAAAAAACTCTTATTCATCATAATAATACCGCCGTTTTTTCGGCTTCTGAGGCTTGAATAATAGGAAGATGAGAATTATTGCCGGTACGCAGAGTCCTGCGATAATCAGAACGCGGATCAGGGGCGCTTTGTCAAACTCCGTCCCGGGTGCGTCGGATTCGGGGTTGTCCCCTGTGTTATCGGGGGAGGCGTTTTCCGGCACAAACACGGGTATTTGAATGTTTGGAACGGTGGTGCGAGCGGCTTTTATGTAGCCTATCTTATCGTTGTACCGTATGCAGTACCACATTTCGGTCAGTGGGTATTCGCCCAGAAAAATAAAACTCTCGCTAACCGGCAGCAATATTTCCTCGGCGGCGCCGTCCATTGCGCTTTTTAAGGCTATAGTTTTGAAATCGTAGAATTGCGAGTCTATACGAAGCTCCTGCATAGTGCCGTCTGCTTGTGTGTGATAGCCTATGGTTGAAACTAGATTTTTTTCCACCTTGCCGCTGATCCCGTTGAAGGTTATATAATAAAAATCGTTGTCCATATTGTCTATTTTTGCATAATAGGTGTCTGGAAGCAAAAAAAGCCGTCCGCCTTGGTCGCTAAGCAGCCAGATTTCTCCGTCGATAATAATGTGCGGCGCGGAAACGGCAAAAGCAGGACAGCCTGAAGGTATATATAAAACCAGAATCATTGCAGCTAATAAAATGAGTCCAACCTTTTTTTTCATACCATTCCTCTGTTAGACCAGTATAAATTATTTTATAATTGTTTTTTTATGTAATTATGTCGCAATGACAAACAAATTGTCTAACGGCCTGTAATGGCTGTCAAAGCAGTGTCCATTTGCAGCCGTTATTTTCCGACAGTGCGGATTTCGGGGGTATAATTTGGGTGCTTTCGGACGGGGGAAATATGACGGACAAGGAAATAGTCGAGAGAATATTAAAAATAGAAAAACAGCAAAGGCGAGAGGAGGAGGCAGACCGGCTCTCCGGATACAACAAAGGTAAGGTGCATTTGAAACAGATGCAGTTCCACAAATGCCTCAAGCGAAACCGTTGGGTGTTCGGCGGCAACAGAAGCGGCAAGACCGAATGCGGCGCCGTCGAGGCGGTATGGCTGGCGCGGGGCATACACCCGTACCGTCAGAACAAGTCCGGCGTATGCGGCTGGGTGGTGTCGGTGTCATACGAGGTGCAGAGAGAGGTTGCGCAAAGCAAAATTCTGCACTATCTGAACCCTGCCTGGATAGCCGATATCATTATGCTTTCGGGCGCCAAGGGCTCGCCGCAAAACGGAGTTGTCGATACCATTGTCATAAAAAACGTCTTTGGCGGCGCCTCAAGAATATGCTTCAAATCCTCAGATCAGGGCAGAGAAAAGTTCCAAGGCGCGTCGCTGGACTTTGTGTGGTTCGACGAGGAGCCTCCCAAGGATATTTATGAAGAATGCAAGATGCGCGTACTTGATCGCCGCGGCGACATCTTCGGCACTATGACGCCGTTGAAAGGACTGACATGGGTTTATGAGGAGATATACCTCAACAAGTACAGAAGTGACGAAGTCTGTTACATCACAATGGAATGGGCGGACAACCCATTCCTCGATGAAAACGAGGTGGAGGCTATGTCAAAATCAATGAGCGAAAGCACGCTCGCCTCGAGAAGGTTCGGGCGGTTTATGCAAAATACCGGACTGGTATACGACGAGTTCGACGAAGGTTTGCACGTAATCGAGCCTTTCGACGTGCCAAAAGAGTGGTACGACAAAATATGCATAGACCCCGGACTCAACAATCCGCTGTCGGCGCATTTTTATTGTGTGGACTTCGACGGCAATATATATGTCATTGCCGAGCATTACCAAAAGGGCAAGGATATAGATTATCATGCAAAAGCCATAGAAAGCATAGCAAAAAGGCTGGACTGGCATTATAACCGTTCGGGGAAGCTCGAAGCGCTTATTGACAGCGCCGCCAACCAAAGAACGCTTGCCGGCTCGAAAAGCGTGGCGGAGCTTTTTTACGAAAAGGGAATTGCCGTCAATACCAAGGTCAACAAAGAGGTTTTCGGCGGTATTGCGGCGGTAAAGGAATACCTCGCTTGCCGCCCGCCTAAATTTTTTATTTTCAAAAACTGCGTAAATATGATCGGCGAAATCAAGTCCTACTGGTGGGGCGACGGCGATTGTCCGGTGAAAAAAGACGACCACGCCATGGACGAGCTTAGGTATTATATTATGTCCCGCCCCAGAAACAGCCGTAAGGAAAAGAAAGACAAGCCTATTCAAGAGGTTTTCAAGGAAAGTCTAATTAAGCGATAAGGCAAAAGCAAGGCGCGGTTTTTTCAGTAAGGAGAATTATGCTGGACGTATTGTTTAAGAAAGCCAGAGGTTATTCGGTTGAAGAGGTTACGGAGGAATACGGCTTTGACGAGGAGGGCAACGAAAAGCTGCTGAAAAGAAAGGTTCAAAGCAAGTATATCCCCCCCGATTTATCCGCAATAAAGGCTTGTATGGATATCAGGGATAACGAAATAGGTCAAATGACCAAGCAGCAACTGGCAGAGGAAAAACGCCGACTGCTGGAGGAATTGAAAATATTGCAAATAGGAGAGCAAGATGAAAAGAAAAAACGCTGAAGAGCTGGTAAAGGAAATCAAAGCGGATTTTGAAAACAGAAAGCAGGAGCGCAGCCGTTTGGAATCGGCGTGGCTGCTGAACATAAACTTCCTGATGGGCAACCAATACGCCGAGCTTGCCGCCAACGGCGAGATTTTCGACAACGGTAAGCAGTTTTTTTGGCAACAAAGGGAGGTCTTTAACCACATTGCGCCCATCGTGGAAACGCGTTTGTCAAAGTTCACCGGACTAAAGGC
>JAQVME010000035.1 GCA_028703745.1 Clostridia bacterium | reverse complement strand
CCTTGGCGCCGCCTATGGGCTGTCCTGTCAAGCTGTTTTTGAGTATCTGTTCAAGACCGAGAAACTTTATTATTGAAGTATTGACGGATGGATGGAAGCGCAAACCACCTTTGTATGGACCGATAGCCGAGTTGTATTGTACGCGGTAACCGGTGTTGACGCGCACTTGGTTTTTGTCGTCAACCCATGTGACACGAAAGGTAATCATTCTGTCGGGTTCGATAAATCTTTCGAGAATACCGGCTCTTTCGTATTCGGGGTGCTTGTCGGTTACAAGCGAAAGCGATTCCAAAATCTCGCTTGCTGCCTGAAGATATTCCTTCTGAGTGGGGTGTCTTTTCTTAAGTTGGACTAGCACGTTTTCTGCGTAAGTATTCATATATCCTCCGGTATTTTTTGGGTTTATAATAAATATCATACACTTTTTTATATACCAAATAAAACAAATTAGAGTGCTTTCCGAAAAATAAAAAGTAAATAATGTTGTCACAAAGAAATAGTAAGTTAATTTTAAGGATAAAGAAACATAATTAGAAAAATAGTTGCATATAGATTGTTGAATTTATTTCGGGCGTGTGATATTATTTATAATGACTTATTAATATATGCTTATAATGGCATAAATATTTACAGGTGGTAGTAATGAAAAAACTAATTTACTCGATGTTTATTATCCTAGTAGTGCTTGCGCTGTCTATGGGGCTTGTTGCTTGCAAGGAACCCGATCTCACGGATAAGAACGGTGACGAGACAGAAGAAACCATAACCCGTACGCAGCTCGTAGCCAACGGTACCTTTTACAACGTGGCGAATGCCACGGGCAGTAAGAAATACACAAAGGAGAACGTGTCCGGCTGGGACGTAACCTCCGGCTCGCTCACCAAGTCCACCGACGGAGTGGTCTACGGCGGCATAGACTTGAGCGACCAAGCGTTGTTTGAGCGGGAGCGGAAGGCATTCAGCATCAACAACACGCTTGCCTATCCCGGCATAGACCCAAAGACCCCCGCGGAGAAGGACGACCCTGACAAGCTGCAAGATACCAACGCGTTGCTTTTGGCGTCAACAAAGACCGCCGGTTCGGTTTATTATAAGAATTCTTCCGATTTCACATTGAAGGCAAAAACCTATTACAAGTTGCAGCTCAGCGTGCTTACCGACATAGATTTGACGGGAGTCGCCGATGCCGACAAAGCAAAGAAGGGCGCCTGGATAATCATTGACGGCGGAGTATACGCCCAGTTTTCGTCGATTGCGACAGAAGGCGAGTGGCAGACCTACGAAGTTTATATTGAAGGCAGCACCTACGATGCCGCCAGAACCATAAAAGTAAGACTGTGGCTGGGTCACGGACCTGCCACCATTAAGAGCGCCGACAACGTGTATTCCACGAAGGGCGCGGCGCTGTTTGACAACGTTATTTGCACCGAAATCACAAAAGAGCAATACGCGGCGGCTCAGGACACCACCAACATAAAGAAGACGACCATGCTCTATCCCGACATGAACCTTGAGCAGCAGAGCGAGCTTTCTGTCACCTCTTCCCCCGATTATTTTTATTCTTTCAGAAGCGGCTCCAACAGCAGCAACAACGCCGTAAACTACAACCTCGTAGAGGGCAAGAGCGGACTCACCGGCAACAAGCCTACGGTTGACAAGCCTCTGCTCGGCATAGTAGATATGTCGAAGATGTACAGATATGACGCCACCAAGGAAGGCGACGCAAAATATATAAACACCTACAACACAGACCATAGCAAATCCACCTTCATAGCTCCCGACAGAGCCGACTTTATGTCGAACGACGGCATTTTCCGTTTGACCGCGGAAAGAGAGGCCGCCGCAGGCGGACTGCCCGAATACAAGGCGCTGATGATTTTTCATGACGACCTTTCAGGCGCAGGTTTCACCAGCAGCAAACAACTGCTTGTAAGGAAGAACACCTTCTATACCATAAAAGTATGGGTTTATGTCTGGGCAACAGACCTGCCCACACCCCCCACGTCGTCCGTAGGCACACAGCCCACAGCGCCTACAGAAGCGCGGCCTTCGGAAGAGGCCGTCACTACGGCGAATGCCGCTATGACTGTTGCCGAGGCAGAATACAATCACAAACGTATATCAGATAACACTATTACCGCGGATATTCTCTCTCAGGCGAACCGCGATGCCATTGAGGCGCTGGGCGCAGAGAGAAGGAATGCCATAGCTACGGGCGACGATACCGCCGCCGACTATAAGGTCATATATGATGACCTTAAGGCCGACTATGACGAACTCGTAGATCTCAAAGAGGACTGGGAAGAATACGATGACAAATCCGAGACCTACACCGAGAAGTACAACGATTATATGCAAAAATACTGGCAGTGGAGAGACTCCAACGCCGTTGCTACCGGAGAAGACAGCTACGACCTGCGCCCCTACGCCCAGTTCAAAGTTACGGGAGCAGGCGACCTCGACCCCATAAAGACCGATACCACAAAAATCGGCGAGTGGCAGCAGCTGGAATTCAACATCAACGGCAACCAGCTTTCCGACCGAAAAGTCAATCTTGAATTTTGGTTCGGCGAGGGCTCCAGCGCGGATTATACCACGCTTATGCTGGGCGGCGCGCTGTTTGATAATATCACAATAAGCGAGAGCCAGACGGCTCTTGCCGGCAAGGATTATCAAGAGCTCAGCCCGTTTACGGCGGAGGACGAACTCAGCGGCAATGTAGATATCGGCGGACTCATCGATACCACGGGCAGCATAAAGTTTGCCGATGACGAAACGCTGGTCGAAGCCGATCTTTGGGAGAAAGAGCTTGTCTCGGGCGTAGCCCAAGACGACAGAGAACTGCTTTCATATTCAATAGTCGACGACGAGACCTATCCCATAAATATAGGCGGCGTCGAGAGCTTCTACAATCTGCTCAAGATGGAGAATACCGATTATACCGCAGGTATACTGAATTTCCGAAGCAGCAAAGAAATACTTGCCAACAAGTGTTACAGACTTTCCCTCTGGGCAAAAACGACGGATATAGACGAGAAGATCGGCGCCACCCTTGCTCTTATGGCAAAGGCAACCGACAGCGCGGATGATATGAATTCAGTTTCGTCCTTCACGACCTACAATAGTGAGGATTGGCAGGAGCTGGTATTCTACATCAAGGGTGACACCTTGAAGAATAATGATATATCGTTGAAGTTTACGCTGGGAAGCGGCACCAGATTCGACACCTCGTCCTATATCAAAGGCTCGCTTCTTATATCGGCTATCACGATGAAAGAAATCAAGTTCAGCGAATACAACGCGTCGACGAAGTCGGGCGACCAAACCAAGTCGTACGCATTCTCGAACACCGCGTCGTCGTCTTCAGACAGCGTTACGAACGCTAACTTCGGCTCCATAAACCTTGCCGATATAGAAGAAGACGCCGTGAACGCTAGCGGCGAGCTTGTGGGAGTTGCTCCCACCAGCAACTGGACGTTGCCTTCGGCATCGTCAATAACCACCAACGGCTTCAACAAGCCCACCCTAAAGATAGAGAATATCGTTATCGGCGACACCTCGAAGCCCTTCCTGACTTGGAAGCACGTCGAGGATGCCAACGGAGCAAAGCCCGAAGGCTACGAAATTTATATATTGAACACTATCGACGTGGACGAAGAGGACGTGGACGAGCTTTATATAGGATATGTCGCTTCCGCCGACAAATACAAGACGGTGGGCGAGGGCGATGCTGAAGAGTGGCATTACCGCTTCGAAATAACCAGCAAGGCAAAGGGCAGCTTCGTAGTTAGAGGCGTGTCGAATACCGGCGTTGGCACGAAGTCGGATACCTATGCAAATACCGTTACGGCGGGACAAAACGTATTCACAGAATACTCCGTCACGCCCCAAAAGGAATATAAGATAGGCACCATAAATTACAAGACCTACGAGGACGGACTATACAAGAACACGATGTTCGCCGATTCGACTTATGTCAGCCCGTACAGCACTATGCTTATGGTTGAGAGCAACTACCTCTTGAGAGCCAATGTGACTGCCGTCAGCAAGGCGCTGAACGCCAACGCTTTCTACGAAATGAGCGTTTGGGTAAGAACGTTGAACGGCGCCAAGGCAAGCGTAGGTTTCGAGGATATCAGCGAGGCGCTTGAGACAAGAGACGAGTATATCGGCTATATAAATCAGGATACTGAAGGCTTATGGGTGCAGTACCGCTTCTATATCGCCACGGGAGCGCAAAGCTCGAATATCGAACTCAGACTGACAATGGGCAACCCTTATGACAAGGGTACCCCGGGCACGGAGACTGAGACGACGAGGATGTACGGCACAGATGCGCTTTCAAAAGGCGTGATATTCTTTGACAACGTGCAGGTACGCACACTTACGGAGGACGAATACGGCGACAAGTCTGCGGCAAAAACAGCCGACGACCATGAAGGTGAGTATTATGTAGGTAATGAAGTCTATCTGCCGTTTGAAATGGTATACTCCAACGAATTCGCCTACAAGGTGCTCAGCTACACAACGGATTCCTTTGACTCCTTCACAGAGAACACCGTTACCACAGAGTTTGACTCCAGCGACAAATACAATGAAGGCTTCTACCGCGGACATACGCCCAACGCGTATTCCTGGACGAAGGCTACGGATGGCGCGACGGTCGATGCCAACAGACTGTACGGCGTGTACTCTTATCTCGATATCAACTCCAACGACCATCCGCTTATCACGAACGAAACCAATCCCGACGCTTTCGCGGCCTTCTTGCCGCAGAACTTCGATTTGGCTACCTTCATCAGAATGAGCGGCTACAACTCACTGGTTTTGTCGAACCTAATCAACAACGGTCAGAAATACACGCTTTCGAACACGAAGGTGCTGTCTTCCGACACCTATTACAAATTGACCTTCAAGGCAAAGACCATGCTACCTGCCGGCACATATGCCGAGTTCAGGTACTTGTACGAGGGCAATAACGACGAATACAGTGTAATAAAGCTAAATACCGCCGGAAATGAAATCGACGAATACACTGAATACACTATGTATATCTACAATGAGGACGATATAACAAAGAGCGTTAAATGGGCCTTCAGCCTGGGCGGAAACGCTGCAGACGAAAAGATAAAGGGTATGCTTGTTATCGACGACGTAAAGCTGTCGACCTCAGATGCTGCGACTTATACCGACGCCAAGACAGTTTATGATGCCTTAAGCGCCGACGCCAAGAAGCTTAGCGCCAGCCAGTTCCACATCTATGAGGAGGACAGCGAGCCGGTAGTTCCGCCGGATACTACAGATCCCGAAAAAGATAAGGATAGTATTTTTAATAGAGGCGAAATCTGGTTGCTTATCTCGACGATAGTAATCGGTCTCGTAATAATCGCCACAATCGTCGTAGTGCTTGTCAAAAAATTCAAAAAGAAGCACCCGAAGAAGGTCAAGGTTGAGAACGCAGTCAAAACCGAAAAGTCCATTATTGTAGAGCCCATCAAGCCCACCGAAAAGGCTGATGTGCAGAACGAGGAAGAGTTCACAGACAAGGAAGAAAAACCAAAATACGTCCAGAGAGTGCTTCCCAAGAAGAAAAAGAAATAAATAAAAAGCATTAACAAAAAAGCTGTCCGGAAAGGGCAGCTTTTTTATAGGGGTTGAGATTTCTTCATAACGAAAACGATAAACGAAAAACGATAAACGATAAACGATAAATGAAAACGAAAACGATAAACGAAGAACTGCGGATGAGATAGATATTGTAATACCTAGCGTAAGTCGAGGGATCTTATCCATCCTATGATTGTCATCCCGACCGTAGCGGAGGGCTCTTTATCCATATAAAAACACACCTCTTCAAAAGCATAAACCTATTGTAATAATAATATATTTTTATATGGCAAAAAGCAAAAAAGTAATAAAAGCAGTGGCTACGGTGACGGTGTTTTCCGTCTTCACGCGAGGGTTGTCCTTTATCTTCAAAATATATCTGTCGAGAGCGCTGGGCGCGGAGGTTGTGGGGCTCTATCAGATATGTATATCAATGTTCTATTTGTTTGCTTGCTTCTCTGCATCGGGAATACCTCTGGTGCTGTCGAGAAAGACAGCTGAGGGCAGAGCGCTGAAGACAAAGCACGAATTTTCGCTGTTTTCATCGGCGCTGGCTATGGGCGTATGTATCTCCGTGGCGGTTGTGCTGGTGCTTTCGATAGCAAGACCGCTGCTTCCTAAGCTACTTTCCGAGCCAAAGACCGTGCCAATGTTCGTTATAATGTTGCCAGCAATAATTTCAACTACGATTTACAGCATAGTAAGGGGCTGGTTCTGGGGCAGCAAGCAATTCACCTCGTTCAGTATAACCGAAACAGTCGAGGAGGTTTTTCGTATAATATTCAGCGCGCTTTTTGTCAGCGGATTAATAAGCGGACTAAGCGGCTATTACGGCATTGCGCTTGCCTTCACGGTATCGGATATACTTGTTGCTGTAATTCTGCTGATAATGTTCTTTGTCAAGGGCGGAAAGCTGGCAAAGCCTACAAAGATAAAAGAAATCCTACTACCATCGATGCCGATTACTGCCATGCGCGTTTTCGGCGGACTCATCTCAACGATGACAGCCATTCTTTTGCCCGCACGACTGGTGCAGGCAGGCTTCTCCGTAGCCGAGGCAACGGCGAGCTTCGGACGTATTGCTGGTATGGCTATGCCGTTGCTGCTTGCCCCAAACGCCATTATTTCTTCGCTGGCAATAGTATTGATTCCTGAGATGAGCGAAAACGGCGTAAAAAACGATCACCGCGCTCTGAACAGACAACTGAATAGCGGCATAAATTTCGCGCTGCTGATAAGCGGCGGTTTTATGCTATGCTTTTTTTGTTTGGGGGAGGAACTGACACAATTTTTGTTTAACGATAGAATATCGGGAAAATATCTGCAAGTGGCGTCATTTGTCATGCTGCCCGTATGTGTCAGCCAGCTTACGCAGTCGGCTTTGAATTCCATTGGACTTGAGTTCAAGGCTTTTATCAACTATATGGCGGGTACCGCGCTGCTGGTGGGGTGTATATACTTTCTTCCGGCATATATCGGAATATATTCGGTTGCCGTAGCAAGTATGCTGTCGCTTATTGTGTCGTCAATTATGAATCTGCGTACGCTACGCGAAAAGACGGGCTTCAGACCGGACTTTTTGAAGATATTCATTATGGTGCTGCTATTTGTCTTTCCGTGCGGCTACTTCTCCTACAGCCTGTACGGCATTCTGAGCCACTATATGCGCGGCTTTGCGCTTATCCCCGCATTGCCGCTGGGTTTTGGTATGTACGTGGCGCTGTGCGCCATGACAGAGCTGATAGACGTCAAGGCGTTCATAAAGAGAAAGTTCGGCAGACCGCTGCTTATTTAAAAGAAAACTTTCTTTCAAGCAGGCGTAGCGGCTTCCAAATCACAACCATTGCCGACAGATTTATGACGACGACTGCGAGCTGGAAGGGCAGACGAAGTGAAAGGTACGCCCAGTAGGTTTTGCCCGCGCCGTACATCAGATAAAGCGCTACGGTGTTGAGTCCCGCGGTGCATATGACAAGGCAAAGCAAAGCCGACAGTCCCAGCTTGACATAATCGTTGGTTTTCAGATATTTGAAGATTATTCCCGGGATAAATCCCAGCAGTCCGGAGGCTATGCCTATAATGGGGTCATACAGACCCAGAGGTCTCACGAAACCGGCGATTAGGTCTCCCAAAAAGGCAGTTAAGAAACCCGCAAAAGGTCCTAACAGCGCGCCGGAGACAAACGCCGGAATGTACGCAAACGATATAGCGAAGTACTTTACGCCGGTGATTATGGTGAATAAATTCATCACAACCGATATCGCTGCGAACATAGCAATCATAGTGATTTTTTTTGTGGACATAACAAAAACCTCCCAAATAATTAGAGAGGTCCATCAAAAAAGTTTATGCATGCAAAACTTTTGCAACGGACGCGACAAGATACCGCAGATTTTGCATCTTTCGTCCGCAAACAACATCCCATTTTGCGACACTTAACGCATCTTGTCTACTCTGCTTTAATTCATTATACGTTTGACACGGGCGGTGTGTCAAGCAGTCGTACCGAAAAAGAAGCAAACGCGGTAAAAATACCTTCCGGTAGCCAATAATGTCAAGCCGCAACTATATTTTATATTGTTATTAAAATATTTTTATGTTACAATAATTATTATTATATAGTATGCGCGGGAGCAGTTTATGGTTTGTTATCCGAAAAAAAGTTATTATAAGAAAATCAAGGTTCTTGAGCAAAAAAGATTGCCCGCAAGGTCGTATTTCATACCTTTTTCGAACAGACTCAAGCTAGAGAATTTGTCGCCGATAGAAATGGTTCAAAAGAGTGATAGAATTATATCCCTCAACGGAAAATGGGATTTTGCGTTTTTTCCCAAAGGCGCCCCCCACAAAATTGATACCGACCGTCAGAAATTCACCGTTATCGACGTTCCGTCCTGCTGGCAGCTGCGCGGCTTCGAGCCTCCTGTATATTTGAAAGACCGGTACGAATTTAATTGCAAACCTCCGCATGTGCCCGCGAGACAGCCCGTAGGGCTTTACAACGACGGCGCCTCCAAAAGACCGCTCAAGGCGTTCAACGCCTACAACAGCGCCGCCGTCTATAGAAAAATTATTGAGATAAAGGATTTATCAAAAGCCTATATATTGAGCTTTTTCGGCGTTTCGGCATGTTTCGATTTGTACGTCAACGGCAATTTCGCAGGGTATAGCCAAGGCTCGCACAATACCGCCGAGTTTGACGTTTCTGCGTTTTTTAAATCGGGCAACAACGAAATAATAGTGCTAGTGCGGAAATGGTGCGTTTCGAGTTATCTTGAGAGCCACAACTCCTTCCGCATGAGTGGCATTTTCAGAGACGTGTTTTTACAGAAGAACAACAAGAGCTTTCTCTACGATTTTGATTTCATAACAAAACCGCTCGACAGCGCCGGAAGCTATTCCGTACTGCTGTCGGCAGATGTTATGAATTTTGAAGGGCACAGTCTAAAAATAAGCCTTGAGGACGGGCATCAGCAGATTTTTCAAAAAATCGCGCCGCTCACGCAGTTGCGCGCAGAATTCAGCTTTGAAGGCGCCTTCAAGGAATACAACGCCGAAGCGCCCTATCTTTACAAGCTATATATAAGTTTAATAAAGGACAACACAGTTACCGAGTGCGTGTGCAAGCGAGTAGGCTTCAAGCGTGCGGAGACTTCGGGCGGTGTGTTTTCGCTTTGCGGACGCCCGATAAAAATCAAGGGCATCAATTATCAAGATACGCATATGAAAGGCGGCGCATATATCTCATACGAGGATATGCTCGGCGATATCCGCCTTATGAAGAGCCACAACATAAACGCCGTCAGAACGGCGGGTTATCCGCCTC